>NZ_BJCE01000180.1:0-11240 GCF_005402885.1 Sphaerospermopsis reniformis | reverse complement strand
TGAATCCTAGTAGCATACAGTGATTTTACTGTAATTCTGTCACAAAGCAAAAGATGACAGGAAATTTTCAGTAAATGTGAGTATTTGTTAGTATTGGTTAAGAAAACAGTAACTAGCTACTAACCCTTGATATATCTTGCTTTTTACCTGTAAAGTTTTCATATTTATTCAGCAAACCCTAAATAACATACATTTCACTAAAAGCTTACCTATTCTTAAACTTTTAATATTACAGTCAATGCAAGATAGCGTAAAAATATCTTCCATCTAAAATCTATTAACCCAAGTTGCTAGTTAGGAATAGGAGTCAGGAGTCAGGAGAAAGAATGAATTATAATGGTGTTCCCTGCTTTTTTGCTGTCTACGTATCCTTCTTACTTTGATTTGAGAGCCTTTCTTGCAGAACTAGCAACTTACGTTATTTAAATTTATACCTATTATACCCATCTAACTAAAAATGATGTTTTCCACAACTGAAACCCTCATCTACCCTAAAAACAAACATTTAAACCAACAAATATTTACTCGTCGGTCAATAATTCCAGTCAGCAATGATGTATTGTGGCGTATTGATCGAGGGTTAGTTCGCACCTTGACTTGGAATGAAGATGGAACATATATCACCTTGGGTTATTGGAGTTTAGGAGATATAGTTGGCTATCCTTTGTCAAAAGTCAACCCCTACCATATTGAGTGTTTGACCAGTGTAGAAGCGACTTTGATACCGCCCCATCTTTGGCATGAAGAGATAAAGGCATTGTTGCACTACATTCAGCAAACAGAGGAACTTTTAAGCATATTACATCGTAAGCCAACTTCTCTAAAGTTGTGGAAATTTTTGGTGTGGTTGAGTGAAAAATTTGGTCGGGATATAGAACAGGGTAAGTTGATTGATTTAAATCTTACACATCAAGAGATATCAGAGGTGTTGAACACAACGAGAGTCACAGTTACACGACTATTGCAGAAATTTGAGGAAGAAGGAAAAATATCACGTCATAGACGCAGTGTTGTGCTGAATTTACAGACCCAATTAACCAGTATTTCTTCCAAAAATTAACTTAAAATATTAATTTGGGACTTGTGCTGGATACCATAAATAATATATAGTGAATACAAAGAATTTTATGTGTAAATGCCCTGAAAACTTCGGGTATTTTATCATAATCATCAAAATTCCTTAGGTGTGAGTGAGAGTAAAAACATGACAAAACTATTTTGGAATGTTCTAAAAGTTAGTCCAGTTATTGCAGCTACCTTGCTGTCTGCTAATAGTGCTTTAGCAAACGAAGTCAATCAACAAGCAACCAGTGTTGCACAGTTATCTCAAGAAGCTAATAGCATCGGTCAAGTAACATCCGTTTCTCAATTTTCCGACGTGCAACCCACTGACTGGGCGTTTCAATCTTTGCAGTCATTAGTTGAGCGTTACGGTTGTGTTGCAGGTTATCCTAATGGTACTTTCCGCGGTAATCGTGGTTTGAGTCGGTATGAATTTGCAGCAGGTTTGAATGCTTGCTTAGACCGAGTTAACGAATTGATTGCTACTGCTACCGCTGACATGGTAAGCAAGGAAGATTTAGCTACCTTGCAACGATTACAAGAAGAGTTTTCTGCTGAACTAGCAACTCTGCGTGGTCGTGTAGATGCTTTAGAAGCTCGTACTGCTGAGTTAGAAGCTAATCAGTTTTCTACTACTACCAAGCTGAGAGGGGAAGCGATTTTCAGTGTGTCTCAGGCTTTTGGGGATAAACAAGCTGATCAAAACAACAACCCCAATGACAATCCTAATTTAGACAGCAACATAACTTTCTCCAACCGGGTGCGGTTAAGCTTGCAAAGCAGCTTTACCGGTAGGGATATGTTGCAAACCCGGTTGAATGCAGGTAACTTTACATCATTAAATACTGCTGTCACAGGTACTCCCATGACCCAACTGGGTTATGAAAGTGGCGGTGGCAACAGTGTTACTATTGACAAACTCAACTACGCTTTCAACCTGAGCGAAAAAATCCGTGTCAGGATTGACGCTGTTGGTGGTGAGTTGAACGAAAACGTTAACGTTTTCAACCCTGACTTTGCAAGCAGTGGTTCAGGTGCGCTATCCCGTTACGGACGTTTCAGCCCTATCTATCGCCAAGCAGGTGATGGTACAGGTATCACTGTTAACGTTAATCCTCAAGGACCATTGAATTTAAGTGCAGCTTATTTTGCTACAGGTAGAAATAATGCTGCCAATCCAGCTGATGGTAGAGGCTTGTTTGATGGTAGCAACACTATTTTCGGTCAGTTAGCATTCAGACCCAATCAAGCTTTCAACGTTGGTTTAGCCTATGCTCGCACTTACCAACGAGGTGGTGCTGGGTCTGACGCTGTCAATCTCTTCGGCAGCACAGGCAGTACCTTTGCTAATCGTCCTTTTGGTGGTGATACTAGAACTGAGGCGGACAACTACGGGTTACAACTGAGCTTCAACCCCAGTGCTAAGGTAACACTGGGTGGTTGGGTTGGTTACACCACAGCTAATGCTCTTACTGGCAACACCAACAGAGATGCAGATATGTTTTACTGGGGTACTACCCTGGGCTGGAAAGACTTTGGTAGAGAAGGTAACACTCTTGGTTTAGTCTTTGGTCAACCACCTAAAGTTACTGGTGGTAGTGGTGGTATTACTAAAGAAGCCAGCACTTCTTACCATTTAGAAGGTTTGTATAAGATGAAGGTTTCCGATAACATTCTGATTACTCCTGGTTTGTTGGTGATCTTCAATCCTGAACACAACGATAAGAATGACACCATTTATGTAGGTACTTTGCGTACTACCTTCAGCTTCTAAGTTGAGTTAGTTGTGATGTAGGCGTTTGATTAAACCTACAAATTTTAACCCGCCTCAGGGCGGGTTTTTGTTTGGGAAATTGTCAGAATCAGGATTTCCAGGATTAAAGGATGAACAGGATTAAAACTAGGATTTTCTCACCTGTTACCAAATTACCCATAGGACTTACCTTTGGTAACTAGCCGTAGGTAGGTGATCGCCTCAACTAAGTCACTGTTTTTACTGATTTAATACCCTGGCTGCATTTTTGAACCAACAACCAACGGTCAGAATCTTGATCTAATGCTGGTTTGAGACGGAAATTAAATACTTCTTCCCATACTTCTACCCCATACTGACTAACAAAATCAGCTTCTAAAATTTTGAATTGTTGCCAGTTGCGATCGCTAATTGCATTCAGCATAGGAACAATAGTATTTATAGGCACTTGAGTAGCTGTTTCACTCATTTGGGTAATCCTCAAAAATACAGATTATTGGCAGGGGTTCATCTTCTGTGTTGATAATCTCGACTAATCGCTTACCTTTGCTTCTAGCAAGTTTTATACAACGCTCCTCCGTTGATGCTGCTGACCAATCCCTAGTTTCTGCTAGGTAGTCAAACTTGCCTTTGGAACGTTTGATCTCATCTGTCATGCTGATTTTTGTGGGCTGTTTTGTTTATTTTGGGAATCAGTAGTTGTATATTTGCTGTCTAAACTTGCTGTAATTCTTGTGCAAATTGAAGTCTGGGTAATGGTTCTAGTGGAGTAACCACAGGGGAGTAGTGGCAATAACAAATCACTACTGATTCAAACCCACCCACAGGTAAATTAGGTACATATTCCTCAACTCTTGTCACTTCCCAATCACCTACCCTGCTATGGGTACTCGCACCTGGAAATTGAGGATCAATAAATTTTTCAACTGTGTGAAAATCTCTTAGTCTGTATCCTGGTTGGGGAATTGGTTTTTTGGAACCATCGTAATGTTCTGCAAGTATATCAGTACAAGCACCTGTGTGAGTTAATAGCATTTGTTCCCACTGTTGAGAGCTTGCATCCTCAGCTTTAAAAATAATGTACTTACTCATCTTTTTTGTCCTCTTGGTAACTGGGAAACTGAGTCTCACCTTGAAAAACACAGTCAACTGCTAACGGATAACTGATAATAGAAGAAACTATCCGGGTCAACCCACGTCATCAAATCTATCCATATCATTGGAAATATCATATATGAGAAGTCTTATGAGTTGGCAGTCTGGAACTGCGGCACTGATGACAATAGCGATTACTACAGGTGCTGTCACCCCTTTATTTACCTTTGCTCCTGCTCAAGCACAATTCAATATTAACCAACCCCGAACCATTACCATTCCGGCAAATGTCACCTTACCTGTGACTTATGAAAAAGAGAAAGTAATTGTAAATCCTGGAGAAAGATTACCTTTAACGCTGAGAATAGCTAATGATATTATCGACAGTAACAGAAATGTGTTGATTCCGGCTAATACTGAGGTGGTAGGGGAGTTACAACCGGTGAACCTGCCTAACAGTAACAATAAAAAAGGTGTACGCTTTGTAGCTAGAGAATTAGTATTTGCCACTGGGAGACGGTTACAGATTAATGCTAATTCTCGCACTATCACCGAAACTGAAAAAATCTCCAAAGGAACTGATACTGGACAGGTTTTAACTGATGCTGCTATTGGTGCTGGTGCAGCTACTGTGATTTCACTACTGACAGGTAACAAGAAAATTGAAACTTTAGAACCTATTGGTGGTGCTGCTGCGGGTGCTTTAGCAAGTGTGCTGTTGCGGAAGAAACAGGCTGATGTTTTCGTTTTGCGGACGGAAGAGGATTTAGATATCACACTTTTGTCTAATTTGGTACTATCTCGTAACTAGACTTAACTTAATTGCAGTCGTGAGTTTTATGATGCTGAAAAAGCGATCGCCATTGCAAATATTGTGTGCGATCGCTTGATTTTATGTTAAAAACAATATTTAATAGATGACTAAAGTAGATGACTAAAGTCATAATTCACTGCTGTTACTAAATTCGTATTTCTATCAATGACAGTAAACCTAAAAGTAAAACTATTTACAAATTCAAGAAACAACTGGGAACAGTTTAAGGTGAAAATTGTCTAAGTAGTTAACAGAGTAGATAACAAAAAAAACAAATAAAGCAGTTACTAGGTAGGTTAGGACAAACAGTGATTATCAAAGTCAGATAGCAAAAGACTTTTCATGTTTTTCCTATCCCCTGTTAAAAGTTACCTGTTCCTTGTTCCTTCTTATAATTTTTACAGGAGTAAAATCAATGTTTACTTTAAATCGCTTGCAATCAAAAACAGCCTTATTCATGGCTTTGAGTGTCACAGTTGGCAGTGTAACACCTTTAATAACATCTGCACCAACCTTAGCACAAACTGGTTTTTCTGATGTTTCATCTAATTATTGGGCATCACAATTTATTCAACAGTTATCACAACGGGGTGTAATTGCGGGATTTCCTGATGGTACATTTCGTCCAGAAGAACCGGTGACACGGGCGCAGTTTGCAGCCATGATTAATAAAGCTTTTAGCAAGTCTGCACAACGGCAACCTATCAATTTTAATGATGTGCCTAGTAATTATTGGGCATATAACGCCATTAGACAAGCTTACTCTATTGGTTTCTTATCAGGATATCCTGGCAATGTTTTTAGACCTAACCAAGCTATTCCCCGTGAACAAGTTTTAGTTTCTTTGGCTAATGGTTTAGAATATGCTGCTACTGGTAATGTGGAAAGCACTCTACAATTATTCAATGATTCTGGAAGTATTTCTGGCTATGCTCGTACTCCCATTGCTGCGGCCACTGAAAGAAGTATTGTCGTCAACTATCCTAATGTGAGATTTCTCAATCCTGGTGTAACTGCAAGCAGAGCGCAAGTAGCGGCTTTCATTTACCAAGCTTTAGTGAGTGCTAATCAGGCTGCGACTATTAACTCACCTTATATTGTAGCTCTGCAAACCACACCACCACCAGTTACAACTGTTACCATTCCCCAAGGAACAGTGATTCCTGTCAAGTATGAACGGGCTGAAAAAATTCTAGTAACTAAAGATGAAACTGCACCTTTAACTTTAACCACATCACAAAGTGTAATTACTCAAGATGGTAGAGTAGTGATTCCTGCGGGGAGTCAGGTGATAGGTGAACTTAGACCGGCTCAAGGTGGTTCTCAATTTGTAGCACAAAAATTAGTTTTAACCACAGGGCAAGAATATAATGTGAGTGCTAGTTCTGATGTGATTACCAAAGTGGAAACTGTGAGGAAAGGCACTAGCACCAGTTCAATTATCAGAAATACTATATTGGGAGCAGGAGCAGCAGCAGCAGTATCTGCGGTGACAGGCGATCGCGCCGTGGCTACAGAAGAAGTTCTCGGAGGTGCTGGTATTGGGGCGCTGATTGGTCTTTTCTTTGGTAGAAATAGTGTGGATTTAATTGCCATTGAACCTAACACAGATTTAGAAATGACAATTAATCAAAATCTATTAATTTCTGTGCAATAGTGGTGATGGGTGATGGGTGATTGGTGATTGGTAATTGGTAATTGGTAATTGGTGATTGGTGATTGGTAATTGGTAATTGGTAATTGGTGATTGGTGATTGGGAAAAATAAAATTGATTACCCAGTCCCCAGTCCCCAGTCCCCAGTCCCCAGTCCCCAGTTAGCTATCACCTACTTCCGGCAACCAAATAATAAAGGTAGTTCCTGGATGTTTTGGGGAAGTAATATTTGAATTTAATGCAGGGCTGAAAACTTCGATTTCTCCTTGCATTTGTGCGATTAATTGTTTGGCGATCGCAATTCCTAAACCGGTTCCAGGAATTTCTGTTTGTGCTTGTACACCGCGATAATGTCTTTCTCCTAAATGCTTTAAGTCTTCTGGAGGAATACCAGGACCTGTATCACTAATAGCTAAACCTTGAAAATTAGCTTTTTGCAGTCCGGTTTGAATCCAAATTTTCCCGCCAGCAGGGGTATATTTCAAGGCATTATCAATAATATTACTCAATACTTCTCTGAATGCTTTGATATTAGCTTTTACTAATGGTACATTTTCAGGGATATCTGCTATTAATTCTAGATTTCTTTCTTGGGCAATAGCTTGAGCCGATATTAATAATGGTACTAATAAATCTTGTAAGTGACAATCAATAATATTTTCTCCTGTTCCTGGCAGTAATAGGGGTGGGTTAGCTGGTTTCTGTACAGATGCCTCAACAACAATTTTGGATTCTGGCAGTTTAGACTCTGGCAGGGGAATGGGGGTTAAATCTGTATCTGTTAAGTCTATAACTTGATCAAATTGTTGTAATAATTCTTGGAGGCGATCGCTTTCCCTAACTATACTGGTGGCTACATCTCGGTTAGGATCTGCTGGCCGCAATCTTTTAAACAGCAGTTTCCCAAAGGTGCGAATAGCTGTTAAAGGGTTGCGAAACTGGTGTAAAAGATTATCCAATAAATCCCGTTGTTGTTCTTGCAGAAGTTGTTGTTGATGTAATTGTTGTTGTAACCAAACTTGACGCTGATCTAAAATACAGGCGATCGCTAGGGTTTTAGCTATGCGTTGAATTTCCCTTTCTTCCGATTCATTCCAAGGTCGATCTTCTCTTCCTGTCACCAATAACCCCATCATCACACTTTCATAAATCAGAGGTAACACAATTTGATTACCACTGAATATATATTCATCTTCTAAATTTGGTAGGGGTGTATTTGTATTTTCTGACTCCGGGGATGGAGGATCAGAAACTGAACCTGCTGTCAATAACTTTCCCCGCTGGTCTGGTAATGCCAAAATTTTACTAAATTTTATTTGCTTGTTGTCTTGACCCTGAACCAGATCCTCGGCTTGTTTTAATCTTACTGTCTCTGGGTAAACCACCACTGGAATTAATTGCGCCTCACCTGTGGGAGTGTCTACTAATTCTTGAGTTAAATAGACAACACTCAAAGACGCTCCCAGTCCTTGGGTTAACAGAGATATTTGCTCTTTGCATAGAGCAATAAAATCAGAACTAGCAGAAATTAACATTTTTAGTTCTTACTCAGGATTATGGACTAGCGGCTGATAGCAGGTAACTGGGGATTGGGGATTGGGTTATTAATCTTCCCCTGCTCCCCCTACCTCCCCTGCCTTCTGCTGTACTAAATATTTTATAGCGTTTTCCAGTCTAATGAATTACACAGCAATTTATTCTCTGTTCCCTGTTCCCTATTCCCTAAGACCAAAAAACTTGATACATTTCCGAATTTCTAGTGATTTATACTGTAATGTACACGATACTTTGCTACTGATAATTTTTCTAAATTGCTAACAGATGACTTTAGTTGTATCAAAAGGTTAAAAACCATTGATTTTTTCAGTTATAACTTATATAATTACGACGGGTTTTGTAGCTATGACTACAAACTTATAGCTTGAAAGAGGAGGACAATAGGTTGGCAAGGAGACGCAAACGGAAAAGTCGTCGTCGTCAGGAAGGACGACGGATTCTAGAACACGTACCTCAGTACAGCATAGAAAGTGGCGAAGATAAACCTGTGACAGCAGCGAGAAAATTCATTCAAGCTGAAGGTATCTTGCCTCCTGCCTTGCTACTTGTAAAACGCAACGAACACACTACAGACCGTTATTTCTGGGCGGAAAAAGGTCTGTTTGGCGCTCAATACGTAGAAGAGAATCATTTTCTATTTCCTAGTCTGAGAGTGTTGGAAACTCCAGCTAGTCAACAAGAATTAGTGGCTGTGGCAAGTCGCTAAGTTCTAAAATTATCTCTTACGCATTGAATCCTAATTCTTACTTCTGACTGTGGCATTAATTAACTGGCAAAATTGATCAGTTTATGCAAAAATTCAATTTTTTTTAAGTTTGTAGCTGAACTGTCAGTAGCGCTAATTCAATTTAGATTGTCAAACCCTGTGCAGTTTTAGATTGCATGGTTTTATATCTAAGATAATCATACAGGAGGGAGTAGCAACAAAATCAAGCACACAAGAATATGTTTTGCTTAGATATAATGAGCTTTAATTGCTAAATGTATCTAAAAGCAAAACTACCCATATAAGATTTGGTGTGTTTCCTCCCTACTGTTCTCTTTCCTCAAAAGTCTGTCAGAAGTTAGCAATTCATCATCAGGATGCGATTATCAAGCCTGGACTAACAAATCAAGTTTAGTCAACCATTTTTAACTGTAATGCCTTTTGTAACTCAGCGAGTTCATCACGATGGGCGATGACAGTAATTATACTTGAGGAGTGTTGTTCATTTGGGGTAGACTCCATTTTGAGTGACACTTTCTCAAGTCTTCCTGCTTTGCGCCAATAAAATATACCACTTAATGGTGACAGCAGGACTAAAACCAAGAAAAATGGACTGTGACTAGAAAAAAGCTGAGATAAAACCAAAGAGAGGCAAGCAAAACCAACTGCGGCTAAAATAGTTAAGAATATAGCTAAAAACCAGCTAGGTCTAACAAATCCTTCAAAATTAACCTGATTCCTTTCTTTCTCTATAGATGTTACACGGTAGGAACGGGAGCGAAAATACTCCTTGAGTTGGTTCATCAAAGTAGCTTCATCTTGCTCAGAAGTTAACTGCGCTTGTTCGGTGCGGTCTTTTGTAGAAGCACGAATAAAGAAAAATAAGCCTACTGATAAAAGTAAAGTGAGTAGGAAAGTAGATTGCACAATAGTATTACCCATAATTAATTTTGACTTTTTGATCTGACATATACATTATCAATTATTCTGGAAGTTAAGGGAAGCAGTGATGAGTGATAGGTGATTGGTGATTGGTGACTGAGAATAATTATTTAATTACCCATTACCCATTACCTATTACCTATTACCTATTACCTATTACCGAATATATTTAATATTTAGATTTATGACACAAAATTTTGAAACCCCATCCTCTAATATTAGAGCGATCGCCCAAATGTTTCGCCTAGCAGGTTGGATTAGTTTTTGGATACAATTAGTTTTAGGGGTAATTTCTGGTATAATAGTGATATTATTTGCCTTTTTTAGTCAAAGACCAGGAAGCCCTAGTAATAATCCCGGAACAAGCTTTGGTGTGTTTTTAGCAGTTTGTGGACTAATTGTTTTAGGTGCGGGTATTTACTTAGCCTATAGGTATACAACAATTGGCAAACAATTAGAATCCTCAAATCCTAGTAACCGTCCTCGTAAGCTGGAAAGTGTGCAAGTATTAAGATTAGGGTTATGGGTAAATTTAGGTGGAATTTTAGTCACACTGTTAGGAGCGCAAGCGATTGTAGGTACACTGGTTGCTAGGTCAATTTCGCCACAAGCAGTAACAACGCAATTATTTGACCCCACTCGGATTATTAGCGGTTTAGATATGCTTGTAGTACAGGCAAATATAAATACTGTATCAGCGCATTTTTCAGGACTTATAGCTTCACTATTTTTATTGAATCGGATTACAAAGTAGGTTGGTAATGGGTGATTGGTGATTGGTGATTGGGATAAATGCTATTATTAATCATGGAAAATTAGGTACTTCTAAAATAAATCCTGGTAAAACATCTTCTCCTGATAAAGTTGTCGGTAAGGATAGAATTTCTACAGGTTGATTTTGACGATAAATTTCTACTTGTTGATTTTGGGGATCAATTAACCAACCTAAACGTAAACCACTATTCAGGTATTCTCGCATTTTTTCCTGTAATTGAGTTAAAGAATCGGTACGAGAACGTAATTCTATGACAAAATCAGGACAAATTTTAGGGAATTTTTCTTGTTCTTCAATGCTTAAAGCATCCCAACGTTCATTAGCTACCCAAGCGACATCAGGAGAACGTTTACCACCATTAGGTAAAGTGAAAATAGTGGAAGAACTAAATACTTTTCCTAGCTTAGTTTGACGATTCCAAATTGCAACATCAGCATTAAATTCTGATTCTCTATTACCACTAATTGCACCCACTGGAGGCATAATAATTAACTCTCCTTTAGCTGTTTCTTCCAGTTTCCAATCTTCATTAATTTGACAGAGATTAAAAAATTGTTCATCACTTAAACCGACATTTTTGATATTTAAAATTACTGGTTCAGATGTCATCATTGCTGAAAACCTCTTGATTTTGATTTTGATTTTAGTTTATCATATTTTGTAGGTTGGGTTAAGTGATAGCGCAACCCAACAAAATCTTATCAATATCTTATTAATTTTGGGTTTCGTTCCTCTAAATGTTGGGTTTCGTACCTCAACCCAACCTTGTATCTTAGAGGTATGTTAGAGGAAGTGGTAGACCGTCCCAACCTTGGTCAGAAAAGACCGCTTCGTAGCAAGGATCACCACAACAATCTCCATGACAGAACTCGAACAGTCGC
>NZ_BJCE01000179.1:0-11258 GCF_005402885.1 Sphaerospermopsis reniformis | reverse complement strand
AACAAGTAATTTTACTACATTCGGTAGGTATTATTGTTAACTTAAAATAGCGGATGTAGACAGGATATTGACATTGGGTGGCGATGATTACAAAATTCAAAATTATTGTCACAAATTCTTTAAAATTCCCTCAAACCTTTATTCTACCCTTAAAATTAATCAAGATTACCACCTGATAAGATTTGTATTCTCCAGTATATGTCCCAACAAGTTTCCCCATCAGCAACACCAAAGCGCTTACCAACCCTTGTGTCTAAAGAACGGGAGTTTTCCTGGCAAATAGCCTCTAATTTATTTGTGAGTTTTAAGTATGCTTGGGCTGGAATCAGCTATAGTTTTCACACTCAACGCAATTTTCGGATTCATATAGCTGTTGGCTCTTTTGCGATCGCATTGAGTCTTTTTTTGCACCTAAAACCTGTAGAAATAGCTATCATTGCTATTACTAGCGGTTTGGTGTTGACGTTGGAGTTAGTGAATACAGCGATTGAATCTTTGGTAGACTTAACAGTTAAGCAAACTTACCATGACTTAGCTAAAATCGCTAAGGATTGCGCTGCTGGGGCTGTACTGGTATCTGCTTTTGTAGCTTTGCTAGTAGCTGCTATACTTTTACTTCCCCCTTTATTAGCTTTAATCATGACTGCTATTTAAAGGGGTTCTAACAGTGCAATTTTCGATATGATTGATGTAATTGGATTTTTTACCAATTACCAATTACCAATTACCAATTACCAATTACCAACCTAAATCTAAAATCCAAAATCCAAAATCCAAAATCTAAAATTGTCTTAGGTACAAATTGTGATTATAGTTATTGATAATTACGATAGTTTTACATATAATTTAGTACAATATTTGGGAGAACTAGCCGTAGATTTCCCAGTTGCTGCTGATTTAAAAGTTTTTCGTAATGATAAAATCACTGTAGAGGAAATCAAGGCTTTAAAACCAGATGCAGTGGTAATTTCCCCAGGTCCTGGTCGTCCAGAAGATGCAGGAATTTCTTTAGATGTAATTGCCAACCTGGGTTCTAGTTTACCAATTTTAGGTGTTTGCTTAGGACATCAAAGTATTGGTCAAGTATTCGGTGGTAAAATTGTTTCCGCACCAGAATTGATGCACGGTAAAACTTCCTTAGTATCTCATAAGGGAGTAGGGGTTTTCCAAGGATTAGAAAATCCTATTACAGCTACCAGATATCATAGTTTAGTGATTGACCGTGAGACTTGCCCGGAAGTATTAGAAATCACCGCTTGGGTGGAAGATGGGACAATTATGGGAGTACAGCACCGGAACTATCCTCACATTCAGGGAGTCCAATTTCATCCAGAGAGTGTTTTAACTGCTGCGGGTAAGCAGTTACTCAGAAATTTTCTGGAACAATTACAGGTAAGAGAGTGATTCATGAAACGACGAGAATTATTGGGTTATGCTGGTGCTGGTTTAGCAACTGCTTTAGTTACTAATTTCAGTTCTCACCTGCCAGTTAATGCCCAATCTAGTGGTGTATCAGTTCAGTGGTTGGGTCACACCTGCTTTTTGTTTACTGGTGGGGGTGTAAAAATTCTCGTCAATCCTTTTCGGACAGTTGGTTGTACTGCTGGTTATCGTCCCCCCAAAGTTGTAGCGGATTTGGTAATGATTAGCAGTCAATTGTTAGATGAGGGTGCGGTGGAAGGACTACCGGGAAATCCTAAGCTGATTTATGAACCGGGTGTGTATGAATTTAAAGGTTTGAAGTTTCAAGGAATTTCTATAGATCACGATCGCAAAGGTGGCAGACAATTTGGTAAAAATACTGCTTGGAAATGGACTCAGGGGGGAATTAATATTTTACATTTGGGTGGGGCGGCTGCACCTATTTCTCTTGAACAAAAAATCCTCATGGGTCGTCCTGATGTAGCTTTAGTTCCCGTGGGTGGTAGTGCTAAAGCTTATAATGCCCAAGAAGCAAAACAAGCTGTGGGGGTGTTAAATCCTAAGTTGGTGATTCCTACCCATTATCGCACTCAAGCCGCTGATCCCAATAGTTGTGATATTACACCTGTGGATGATTTTCTGAATTTAATGTCGGGTGTGAATGTGCGCCGGAGTAATGGGGATACGGTGAATATTGCTTCTGGGAATTTAAAAGAAAATACGGAAATTCAGGTTTTGAGTTATAAGTTTTAACTTGGTGAAAACAAGACTGGAAACAAAAAGCGATCGCCTTTCTGTGAGATTAAATCAAAAGTGCGATCGCTAATTTTTAGTTGCAAATAATTCTTAATTCTGAAAATCTTGATATAGCAACAGTCAGGAGTCAGAAGTTCCAGGAGTCGTAGGGGCGAAGCATTCGGAAAACAACCTGGGATAAAAATTGATAATTTATCGCCCGAATGCTTCGCCCGTACAGGAGTGAGGATCAAGTTTTTTCTTCCCAATCACCAGTCACCAATCCCCAGTCCCCAATCACTTATGCTGTATACCATTCTGGAGTTAGCTTATCTGCATCAGCAATAGCTGTTTCAGTCGCGATTGTTCCATCCATAGTCCAGATTTTATCTGCACCGGTTTGTTGATCTCTCCAGTAAACATCAGTCTTACCATCACCGTTAAAGTCACCAAGAGATGCGGTATAACCAGGGGTGTTGCTGGGTAAGAAGGCTTCAGAACTGATGCTAGTACCATCCATTAACCAAGCTGTGTTTTCGCCGGTTGTGGCATTATGCCAGAAGATATCGGTTTTACCATCGGTGTTGAAATCACCAATTTTAGCAGTCCAACCTTCGCCCAGTGATTTAACAACACCTTCGGTAACAAAAATACCGTTCATTGTCCAAATCTTGTTCTCACCGGTTGCAGTGTTGCGCCACAAAATATCTGTCTTTAAGTCGCCGTTGAAATCTCCAAGAGAATAACCCCAAGAGACATCTTGAGATTGTAAATTGTATTTGGTGGCTTCGCTACCATCCATAAACCAAGCTGTGTTTTCGCCGGTGGTAGTATTGCGCCAGAAAATATCGCTTCTACCGTTACCATCAAAGTCAACGATGGTTGCTGTTAAAGCTACATCTGTGGTTTCTAAAACAGTGGCACTAACTACAGTTGTTCCGTCCATTTGCCAAATAGCATTTTGACCGGTGGTGTTGTTACGCCAGAAAATATCGGTTTTGCGATCGCCATTAAAATCGCCAATTTCTGCTTTCCAACCTGGATCAACTCTATCTAATGTCAGGAAACTAGCAACTCTTGTTCCATCCATTAAGACAACTACATTTTCACCAGTTTGTTCATTGCGTAATAAGAAATCTGTCTTATTATCGCTGTTGAAATCAGCAGTTTTATAACTCCAGGTTGATAGGTCATAAGTACCTAAAGAAGCCTGTTCAATAACTGTTGTACCATTCATCAGGCGCACTAAAATTTCACCTGTTTGGACATTTACCCACATTTTATCAGTTTTTCCATCACCATTGAAATCTGGAACAATGGCGGCACTGGTTAAATAAGGATTGGGATTTGGGTTAGCACTTAAAGGTGGTAATGTGGGTAGATTATTTGTAGGTAAATCACTTGGCATTTGGGGCAATAATGAATCTGCTGGTGAAGGTGCAGAACTACCACCACCGGGCAGTGAGATATCAAGAGGGCTTGTCAAATCTTGTGATGTTTGGCGAGATTCTACCGCCCAACTTGTTGTATTTAAATCTAATCCTGATTTACTAGGCATGGTCTGTTTTTATGAGTAATTAATATAAAGTTTTAATTTATGGAAAATAAAGATTCTGTAAATAACAAACATTTACTAAAAAAAATAACGGACAATTGTTATTGTTTATAGATATTTTAGAGATGTTGAAAATGATGAATTATGAAAAATTAAAAGTTATCCATGAGCAATCAAAAAAACTTTTATTTTTTGTTGATCAATGTCAGAATTTAAGCATCAAATCCTGTTTTGTTGACAATACCTTTAGATCCCCGTTGAAGAAGTTGGGGATCTGAGTAATTCAAAATTGGCTAAAATAATTGAGATTAGCAATTACAAACTTTACTGAGTAACTTTGCTAAAGTTAAAAACAACACTATATCTTTGAAGGTAAATCGGCTATGAAATCAGAATATCGGCAACGTCGTGAACAGGTAATGTCGAAAATTGGGCAAGGAACAGCGATTTTTCACAGCGCACCCACAGCAGTCATGCACAACGATGTCGAGTATGTTTACAGACAAGATAGTGATTTTTATTACTTGACTGGTTTTAACGAAGCGCAAGCGGTAGCAGTGTTAGCACCCCATCACGAAGAACATCAGTTTATTTTGTTTGTGCAACCCAAAGATAAAGAAAAGGAAGTTTGGAATGGTTATCGTTGCGGGGTGGATGCTGCAAAGGAAATTTATGGTGCAGATGCAGCTTATCCTATTGCAGAGTTAGATGAGAAATTACCGCAATATTTAGAAAAAGCAGATCGGATATATTATCATATTGGACGGGATGGTAATTTCAACGAAAAAATTATCAAACATTACCAACGTTTACTGCGTACCTATCCCAAACGGGGAATAGGACCCACAGGGATAGAAGATACCAGCACAGTTTTACACAGTTTGAGATTACATAAAAGTAAAACCGAACTAGACTTAATGCGTCAAGCGGCGGATATTGCAGTGGAAGCACACAACCACGCTTTAAATATTACCGCACCGGGAAGATATGAATATGAAATACAAGCAGAAATAGAACATATTTTCCGGTTAAGGGGTGGGATGGGTCCTGCTTATCCTTCCATTGTTGCGGCGGGAAGAAATGCTTGCGTTCTGCACTACATAGAAAATAATTGTCAGATGCAAGAAAACGAATTGTTATTAATTGATGCTGGTTGTGCTTACGGTTATTACAATTCAGATATTACCAGAACATTTCCCGTAGGTGGGAAATTTACAGGAGAACAAAAAGCGTTATATGAAATAGTATTGGCAGCACAAAAACAGGCGATAGAAGAAGTTAAACCAGGTAATGCTTTTGATGCACCTCATAAAAAAGCAGTGCGGATTTTAACAGAAGGTTTGGTAGAATTGGGTTTATTGAAAGGAGAGATTGATAAATTAATAGAAGAGGAAAAATATAAACCATTTTATATGCACAGAACGAGTCATTGGTTAGGGTTAGATGTGCATGATGTGGGAATTTATCAACATGGAGAAAACCCGCAAATTTTACAACCGGGACAGGTTTTAACCATAGAACCGGGTTTATATATTGTACCTGATACTGAACCAGCAGAAGATCAACCAGCAATTGATCCGCGTTGGGTGGGAATTGGGATTAGAATTGAGGATGATGTGTTGGTTACTGCTACTGGAAATGAGGTTTTAACTGCGGGAGTTGCGAAGGAAATTGAGGATGTAGAAAGATAATTTAGATCCTTTTTAGATCCCCGACTTCTGATAGGAATTTTCAAATTTATGGAGAGGATAAAAAAGAAGTCGGGGATCTGGTTTAGGGAATTATTGCCAGGGAATAAATTCCCTGTCTAAAAGCTGAAGTCGGTTTTAACCGACTATTTTTAGAGTGCGTTTTAACGCACTTTTGCTATTAGCCCAGAAATTGATTTCCGGGTGGGTTTGGAAGCTAACAGATAAACCCGATAAACCCTTACACTATTAACCATTATTCAGTTCTTATTCATCATCCAAAGATTCTAAAATTTCCTCTAACTCTTTCCTGGTTTCTTTGGCAAACTGCACACTACCAATACTAAACACAATTCCCCCTCCTGCGGTGAGACTTGCTTCGGGAATTTTATCCAAATAAAATAAACCCACACCTAATAAGGTTATAATTGCTGATGCAGTGCTGACACCTAAAGCTAAATTAAATGTGAGTTGAGTTTGTCTGATAAATTCAGCAATGATTTTTTCTCGCATCTGTTTTTTATCTTCCTGTTCTTGGGGTTGTTTTTTAGTGAATAAGTTGAATTTCATAGCTTTTATTCCTTTGGGTTTCAATCAATTTCCTTAACTTGCTCATATCGTAAGTAATAGACAAGACATTGAAAAGATATAATTAGGTTATAAATATTGACGTGTTCTCCCCAAATTTTAGGGAGTTTAGGGAAAGATAAATACCCCAAATTCCCTAGACACAAATCATCCAGTTCTGCTATACTCTAAAAAAATCAACTACTATCAATACTGTTTATGACTCAATCAGGAAAAGTCCAAGCTAGTGAAGCAGGAAAGGCAAAAATTAGAGAAAAATATCAACAAGCAGATTTTACTATCGCATCCCTAGCAAAAGCAGCAAACACAAGTCAAGACAAAATTAAATATTTAATTGGACAAAATCGACCTAGCATTACACAGGTTGATAGATTCGTAATTGAAAATGTGGTCAATGCTATAAATGCAGGATTGAAAAAAAATGGAATTGATGAAAAACTTACACCTTCAGATATTGTTGATAATTGGTATCCTATCATGATTCCCACAGAATTTAAAAACGTAATTGAGGATAAAACACAAATATTCTATGGTCGCAAATTTGTATTTAATGCTATTACCGAATTTCTCAAAAATCACCCAAGCGGCTATTTCACCATTCTCGGTGATGCGGGAATGGGTAAAAGTGCTATAGCTGCAAAATATATTGTAGATAATACTGAGACAATTTGCTTTTTTAATATTCGTGCAGAAGGTAGAAACCGCCCTGATGTATTCCTGAAATTAATTCGTCAACAATTAGTAAATAGGTTGGATTTACAAAATGTAGAAAATAATGATTTATCTACTTTATTAACTAAAGCTAGTGAAAAATTATCTAATTATGAAAATTTAGTCATTGTCATTGATGCTTTAGATGAAGTTGATCAAGATGATAATGGTAATTTGTTAAATTTACCGATGTACTTACCAGATCATGTTTACCTGATCCTTACCAGAAGACCTTATAATTCAGATGAGAAAAGATTAACACTTTCCCCAAATACTAAGTATATAGAATTGGATTTAAGGGAATATCAAGAAAACAGTAAGGAAGATGTTGAAGAATATATTTGGGAATTTCTAGGTTTAGAAAAATACAAAGCAGGTTTAGAAATTTGGATTAATCAACAGAATAACCTCAGTAAACCACAATTTGTCAAAACTATTGCCGCTAAAAGTGAAAACAATTTCATGTACTTACGCCTTGTGTTAGAAGCTATTGCAGATGGATTTTATAAGGATGAAAAACTAGAAGAATTACCAGCAGGTTTACAGGGATATTATGAGAGTCATTGGCGGATTATGGGAATGACTGCTAGACCTTTACCCAAGGATAAAATCAAAATCATTTATGTAATGTGTGCTTTAAAAAGTTCCGTATCCCGTGAGATGATTGTTAAATATTCTCAGGAAGATGATCTCACAGTGCAGGGAGTTCTTGAAGGTTGGACACAATTTTTACAGGAACAAAAAATCTATCAACCGCCCCGTTATCGCTTTTATCATGAGAGTTTCCGCGATTTTTTACAACGTCAGGATATTGTGGAAGCTGCGGGGGTGAGTTTACCAGAAATCGGCGCGGAAGTTGCTAATAATATGGGTGAGGGATTAATACTATGAGTAACTTTCGCACTTGGTTTAATGAAAAGTCAGAGGAAGGAAAAGAACAGTTTTTAGGTGAATATCCCCGATTATTATTAGTGGGTAAACAATATACAGAACTGTTTAAATTATTATCCAACTACTATTTTATCGAAGCGAAAATTAAGCATTCTTTATTTGGAGTGCAAGCACTGATTGAAGATTATGATTTACTCCAATATGAAACCCTATTAACGGAATTTCCTCAAGCTGAAACAATATCATCATTAAAAAAAATTCAAGGTGCTTTGCGACTCTCAGCACATATTATCAATCGAGATAGTCAACAATTACCAGCACAACTAACAGGGAGATTACTACATTTTCACACACCAGAAATTAACAACCTCCTGCAACAAATATCCATAGATCAAGGTTTACGTTGTTTAACCTCTAGTCTCACCCCTCCCGGTAGTCCCCTGATTCGTACCCTCACAGGTCATAGTAACTCGGTAAATGCGATCGCACTCACACCCGATGGTACAACCGTGATTTCTGGTTCTGGTGACAACACTATCAAGATATGGGATTTGGGAACAGGTGAAGAAAAGTTCACCTTTACTAGTCATAGTGACTCAGTAAATGCGATCGCAGTGACCCCTGATGGTAAAACCGTGATTTCTGGTTCAGATGACAAGACTATCAAAATATGGGATTTGGGAACAGGAAAAGCAAAGTCCACCCTCACAGGTCATAGTGACTCGGTAAATGCGATCGCAGTGACCCCTGATGGTAAAACCGTGATTTCTGGTTCTGGTGACAACACTATCAAGATATGGGATTTGGGAACAGGTGAAGAAAAGTTCACCTTTACTAGTCATAGTGACTCAGTAAATGCGATCGCAGTGACACCTGATGGTAAAACCGTGATTTCTGGTTCAGATGACAAGACTATCAAAATATGGGATTTGGGAACAGGTACAGAAAAGTTCACCTTTACTAGTCATAGTAAATGCGTGAGCGCGATTGCAGTCACACCCGATGGAAAAATCATGGGACTTACGCAAAACTACGCAAAACAGAAAGTAGGGGTAATTCATGAATTACCCCTACACAAGAATAAGGTTTTCACTCAAATCTTCCGTATCTTGCGTAACTCCTTTTCCTTTTTAAATCAGATCGCACTCATGCTTTCTGGTGCATATGACTCGACTATCAAAATCCGGGATTTGGGAACAGGAACAGAAAAGTTCACCCTAAGAGGTCATCGTTACTCAGTAAATGCGATCGCAGTCACACCCGATGGAAAAACCCTGATTTCTGGTTCTTATGACTCGACTATCAAAATCTGGGATTTGGAAACAGGTACAGAAAAGTTAACCTTTCAAGGTGATAGTAACTTCGTAACAGCGATTGCAGTGACACCCGACGGTAAAACTGTGATTTCCGGTTCACGTGACAACACTATCAAAATCTGGGATTTGGGAACAAGAACAGAAAAGTTTACCCTTCCTTCGGAACGCTACGCGAACAGATGTCATAGTAACATTGTAGATGTGATCACACTCACACCTGATGGAAAAACGGTGATTTCTGGTTCACGTGACAACACTATCAAAATCTGGGATTTGGGAACAGGTCAAGAAAAGTTCACTCTTCAAGGTCATCCTAGAGTGAATGCGATCGCAGTCACAACCGATGGAAAAACCCTAATTTCTGGTTCTTATAACAACACTATCAAAATCTGGGATTTGGTTACAAGGAAAGAAAAGTTCACTCTTAAAGGTCTTAATAACTCGGTAGGAGCGATCGCACTGACACCCGATGAGAAAACCTTGATTTCTGGTTCACGTGATAGCACTATCAAAATCTGGAATTTGGTTACAAGGAAAGAAAAGTTCACCCTTCAAGGTCATAGTAACTCGGTAAGAGCGATCGCAGTCACACCCGATGGAAAAACTGTGATTTCTGGTTCTTATGACTCGACTATCAAAATCTGGGATTTGGGAACAAGAACAGAAAAGTTCACCCTTCAAGGTCATGGTGACTCGGTAAATACGATCGCACTGACACCCGATGGAAAAACCGTGATTTCTGGTTCTGATGACAACACTATCAAAATCTGGGATCTAGTCACAGGAAAAGAAAAGTTCACCCTAAGAGGTCATAGTAACTCGGTAAGAGCGATCGCAGTCACACCCGATGGAAAAACTGTGATTTCTGGTTCTTATGACAAGACTATCAAAATCTGGGATTTGGAAACCAGAAAGGAAATAGCAACTTTCACCGGAGAAAGTCCTATAACTTGCTGTGCAGTTGCTTCTGATGGGGTGACAATAGTTGCAAGGAAATCATCAGGAAGGTTACATTTTCTGCGTTTGCAAGGAAAGGTGACAGATGAATAGTTTATCTTTCTCTGCTTCAGCAAAGAGTGAAAATTTTGTCGGTCGTGGTTTTGTCTTGTCTGCTATTAATAATTTTCTCCACCGTTACCCCAAGGGTTATTTCACCATTGTGGGAGTTCCCGGTAGCGGTAAAAGTGCCATTCTCGCCCAATTGGTGCTGCAAAATCCCGATATTATTTATTATGATGCCCAAATTCCTGGTAAAAATCGGGTTGAGGAGTTTTTAACAGATGTTTGTACACAGTTAATTAGGAAATTCCAGAGTTTATTAAATAGTGAAAATCTGGATTTTGATCATTATGATAGTTCGGTTTTTTCCTTATTATTACAACAAATCAGCGAGAGGTTATCACTGGATTCAAAGTTAATTATTATTATTGATGGTTTGGATCGGGTTGATATTCATAGTCAAGCTGTGGGAACTAATTTATTTCATCTACCGCGATATTTACCCAATCAAGTTTATTTTATTTTTGCTCGTCGTCCTTATAAAAAGTCGCATGGTGGGTTGTTAATTGAAGCACCTGCTCAGGTTTTAGATTTAGGGGACTTTCAGAGGGAAAATAGGGAGGATGTGAGGGAATTTATTCGGAGGAAACGAACCGCAGAGACGCAGAGTTCGCAGAGGAATATAATTGATTTGATTGATGAAGATAATTTTATGTATGTGCAGCAGGTTTTAACTGCTTTTTCTGAGGGTTTTTATGATCAACCTGAGAATATTAATAGTATTCCCCCAAATTTAGAAAGTTATTATCAACAACATTGGCAAAAAATGCAAGGTGATGGTTTATCTGATGTTGCTGTGAATGTATTGCGAATTTTGACTGCTGGAGAAATGCAACCGATGTCAGCTTTCGCTATTAGTCAGGTTATCAATGAGGATGTTTTTGATGTGATGGAGGTTATGGAACAATGGTTAGAGTTTTTGCGAGAATTTAGGGAAGGTAAGGAAGTTAAATATCAATTATATCATCACGGTTTTCGGTTGTGGTTGAGGGAATGTTTGTCAGGTATTGTGCAAATAAAGCCAGGGAATAAATTCCCTGTCTAAAAGCTAAAGTCGGTTAAAACCGACTATTTTCAGAGTGCGTTTTAACGCACTTTTGCTATTAGCCCGGAAATTCATTTCTGTGCGGGTGTGGAAATTAACAGATAAACTGGAAATAGTTTATATATTTAGGGGTTGCTGAGAAAGTCTTTCCGTGAGGGCATAGGAGTCAGGAGTCAGGAGTCAGGAGTCAGGAGAAGATTTGAAAATTTCTTTGCCATCTCTTGAAATCCCAAAAAATGCACACTTTT
>NZ_BJCE01000178.1:0-11300 GCF_005402885.1 Sphaerospermopsis reniformis | reverse complement strand
CACGCAGCAATCACGAGTCACATCATGCTCATCACCACGCACCATTCACCAGTCACCAGTCACCAGTCACCAGTCACCAGTCACCATTCACCAGTCACCAGTCACCAGTCACCAGTCACCAGTCACCAGTCACCAGTCACCAGTCACCAGTCACCAGTCACCAGTCACCAGTCACCAGTCACCAGTCCCTATTTATGCAACAGTTCTAGCCAACAATACTGGACAAGTGGCATTAACACGCACATAGTCAGATAAAGAAGCGCCAACAAGTCGATCCAAATCTACAAAACTCTTAGCAATAGATGGCCGACGATCTGGAGAACCTAACAACAATAAGTCTACATTGAGTTCTTCAGCTAAACGACAAATTTCTTCACCTGGTTTGCCACTACTTGTTACACAACGCACAGAAACACCTTGTCTTTCCGCTGCTGTTACAGCATTTCCCAACACTGTATCTTTTTCTGGTTTAATATCAGCAATACCTGATAATTTACTGCCCAAGTCTGTATTGATATTAGCCAAAATTAACTGACCACCACTAACATCTCTGAGCAAAAATAAGGCTAAGTTCAAACAATTTTGGGAAGCATCAGAATTATCTATTGCCACCATTACACGCTTAATTCTTTTGACATAAATGTCATCTTTAACCAGCAACATGGGACGAGAAGACAATTGGAAAACATACTGACTGACAGAGTTAGCTAAAATTGATTTCAGTCGTTTCAGTCCTCTTGAACCCATGATAATCAAGTCAGCTTCTATTTCATCAGCGACTTGACAAACTACATCTTTGGGATCTCCTTGGCGTAAAATAGAAGAAACCCGACTGGGATCTAAATCCAAAGACTGAATTGCATTAGCTAGGATCTTACCACCTTCTTCCCATTTATCTGTCATTGCCGCAGCAGTAGTTTGTGAAGGTACAACGTGCAGAACTGTAACTTTTGCAGATTGGATAGATGGCAGTTCTTTCAATGTCTTCATCATTTCTTCTGCGTGTCCTAGTCCAGAGACAGCCAGCAAAATTTTTTGTATCATTGTCCGTAATTGTTCTTAAGGTTTCTTTGGGTTGCGCTGCCAGTACCGAGCATCAGAACTGATGTTCTCAATTTATCTGAAAAACCTAGTTAGCAAATGAACGCAAATAAATTTTAGTTATTAGTTATTAGTCTTTAGTTATTAGTCTTGAGTCATTACAACCAAAACTTACCAATGAGTAGAAAACTAATAAAACTTTAAGTTTGTTTGCGCTTAGTTACTGAAAATTGCCCCCAGGTTTTTCCTAGATTCAGCATACTCTCAATTTAGCCTAATTAAGTTTACGAAATATAATGTTATTTATTATTTTTAATCTATATTCATTTTTGTTGATGAGAAATTAGTAAAGAAATACAACAGAAATTAAATTCTCACTATATTAACTTTTCTGAGGAGCTATTCCTAAGCTGACAATCTTATTGTCAAAATATAATTATTTTGACTTATTTTGACAAATATTGACACAATTGAGTTAATAAGTACCCAGGCAAAATTAATTGCACATAGTGTTTTTATTTTTTTAGTTAAACTGTAGAAATACCCAAGCAAAATTAATTTAACATATAGATATTGAGTGAAAACAAAAGTGTCTGTATTCCTAAATTCCTGTTCCCCGTTCTCTGTTCCCTCTCCTAACTGTAAAATTTATTTTATTTATTTTCCACAAAGAAAGATATTGGGAATGTTGGGTTTCCTTACGTCAACCCAACCATAGAATCTTTTAGGTAGCAGCCAACAAACCATTATGCTTAAGTAAAGCAGTTGTTTTTGGTTCACGACCCCGGAAGGCTTTAAAAATTTCCATTGGGTGCATACTACCACCCATAGCTAAGATCGTATCTCGATAGAGCCTACCAGTATCATGTATTGCCACTTCATCTTCTAAATCCGCTTCTTCAAAAGCAGCAAAAGCATCAGCACTTAGAACTTCAGCCCACTTATAGCTATAGTATCCAGCCGCATAGCCCCCTTCAAAGATGTGACCGAAAGCACATAAAAAGGCATCCTCAGGCAATGGTGGTAAAACAGTAGTAGTTTTGGCAATTCGTTCACGGACATCTATGGGAGTTTCATCACCACCAGGACGATAGCGGTAATGTAGTTCCATGTCCACACTGCTGAGGTGAATTTGCCGTAACATTGCCGAACCACTCATGTAATTACGGGCTGCTAACAGCTTTTGATAATAATGCTCTGGTAATGGTTCACCTGTTTCGTAGTGTTTAGCCATACTGAATAAGGTGGGACGGTCATAACACCAATTTTCCATAAATTGGCTAGGTAATTCTATTGCATCCCACTCCACATTATTAATACCTGCTGCGCCAGTATAATCAACCTTGGTGAGCATATGGTGTAAACCATGTCCAAATTCGTGGAACAAAGTTTCTACATCATCAAAAGTCATCAAACTTGGTTTATTATCCACTGGGGGAGTTTGGTTACAAATCAAATAAGCTACTGGTAAGCGGGTGCTAGTTATACCCCGTTCTGTGATTTTGCTACGATGAATACAAGCTTCCATCCAAGCACCACCACGTTTTTCGGCAGGACGAATGTAGGGATCGAGATAAAAGTAAGCAATGGGAGTACCATTTTTATCAGAAATTTGGAAATAACGGACATCCTCATGCCAAACTGGAGCTTGACCATCAGCAGGTGTCACAGTCACACCAAATAGCCGTTTAATTAGTCCAAATAAGCCATCAAGAACTTGGGGAAGGGGGAAATAAGGACGTAATTCCTCTTCAGTAAAAGCGAATTTGGCTTCTCTTTGACGTTCTGCCCAAAAACTGATGTCCCAGTGTTGCAAATTTTCCACTTCTGCTGCTTTCTGAGATTTAGCAAAATCTTTGAGTGCTTCTAAATCTTTAACAGCAGCATCATAACTAGCTTGACGCAGTTCTTCTAACAGCTTTTCCACGGCTGGGACATTTTTCGCCATTTTACTAGCTAAACTCAGTTCGGCAAAATTTTCAAAGCCCAGTAACTTTGCCAATTCTTGCCGTAACTGTAAAATTTGTTCAATGAGAGGGTTGTTATTTAATTCCCCAGAGGAAGCACGGGTAATATAAGCTTTGTATAATTTTTCCCGTAAATCCCGACGGGTGCTGTGTTGCATGAAGGGAAAATAACTGGGAAAATCTAATGTGATGTGCCAAGGTCCATTTTCTGGGGTGGCCTGTTCTTCCCCGGCAATGCGAGCCGCCTGAGCAGCTAAACTGATTAAGCTACTGGGTAAACCGTCAATTTCTGCTTTGGTTGTTAAAACTAGACTAAAGGCTGAGGTAGCATCCAAAAGATTATTAGCAAAATCTGTAGCCAGTTCTGCTAATTGCATTTGAATCACATTAAAACGCTCTCGTGCTTCTCCTTCCAAACCCACACCAGATAATTTTGCATCTCGAATCGCTGCTTCTACAATGCGTTGCTGGGCAGATTCTAAGGTTTCCCAGGTATCACTGGCACGGAGGGCTTTAAAAGCCTTGTAAATCGGTTTGCTTTGTCCAAGGGTGTTAATAAAGTGTACTACTTGTGGCTGAACCTTTTGATATGCTATACGTAAATCAGGGCTATTTTTGACACCCATTAAATGGTTGAGTATACCCCAACTCCAGTACAGCTTTTCTGTTAACTTTTCTAGAGGTTCTACTAAACCAGTCCATGTAGGCTCTACATTAGTTTCTAATATAGCTAGTTGTTGTTGCAATTCTGTTAACAGATGTTTAAAAGCAGGTTCTACTTGCTCTGGTGTAATATCTGCAAATGGCGGTAAACCTCTGCCTTGGAGTAGGGGGTTTTGAGAAATAATAGCAGTTGCACTCATGGTTTTATGTTAGAAGCCGATCAATAGGCAGAACAACAATGACTTTTATTTATATAACTAATAATGTAACGTAACTACACAATTTAGCCTTGCTAGAATGGCATTCTTATAAATTTCTCAAAATCAGCCAGAAAGGAGAAGCAAAATTTTCCCAGTAATAGATAAGGCATAAATAGGTTTTTTCATGATTTTACAGGGATAATTTACCATAATCAGTGTTTTAGTATTTACAAAGTCATAAAAATTCTGCTTTCTGTTTTGTTTACACCTGTGGTTGTATTGCTGACTTGTATGGATGTATTAGCAGCAATTAAAATCAACAAAATTGGATACAAACAAGGAAAGACAGTTTTAAAAGGTTATTTGGCTTATGATGACTCGCTCAAGGGCAAGCCTCCAGGTGTGTTGGTGGTTCATGAATGGAATGGTTTGCAGTCTTATGCTAAACAATGAACTGAGCATTTAGCAAAGCTGGGTTATGTAGCTGCTGTTAATAATAGCAGCTAACGCCTCACTTCAAAGCCCCGCAAACCTTCTGGGTGTTCATACTCAACTGTAACTTCCTTTACCATTGCCGCAGGTGGTCCTGCATGACACCAACGCACCATTTCCTCTACAATTTCTTTAGCACCCTCAAAAACTGCTTCCACTCCACTATCTGGGAGATTTCGCACCCAACCAGTTAACCCCAACTGGGTAGCAGTATCTACAGTGGCGTAACGATACCCCACACCTTGAACTCTGCCAGTAATGAAGACATGGGCGCGGATTAGTTTTGGTAGTGGTGTTGTAGATTGCATAAAAAAGTCCGGTTTCAGGAGACAGTAAGCAGAAATTAACAGTTTCTAGTATTTTACGATTTCAGGTTTACTTTTTAATCTGCAACTTTGTTGGTACAGTTGGGTTTCTCGGTTGTCACTGATAAATCTTTAATTTCACCCCTAAAACGCTAAAATCTTCTAGGTTACTGACTGAGTTTACAACTGACAACTGACAACTGACAACAAAACACGGACAAAATTAAAATTACTTATGTCTAACTTGCCACCACTCAATAAAGAAACAATTTGGGATATTATCAACGATAATATTGATGATACTACTGTTAACCAATTGGTATGGTATCACTTGGGTTATCGTTATGATGCTAACACTGAAAAATGGGATACTAGCCAAGTAGCACCAGAATGGGTGGCTGAATATCCAGAACCTGGGAATTTTATTGAGTCTCGCCCAGCAACAATGAAATTAACTCGTTCTATTCCCCAAGAAAATAAACAACTGCTCAAACAAAAACTAGGTTTTAAAGGTTATAAAATCGGAGAATTTGGTCCTCGGCAAACTCGCAGGGCAACTATGGCAGGTTGGTTATTAAGTTATATGATGATCACTACTGGTAAAATTGAATAATATGATATTTGGTGATTGGTGATTGGTGATTGGTGATTGGTGATTGGTGATTGGGAAAAATCAACCAGTTACCAAAAGCTGATTTTGATATAATTGATTTTTAATAAAATTTCCTAGAACACCGATTCATTAATCGTAAGGGCGTTCGCGTAGTGTGCCGAATGCATAGCATTCGGAAAGAATATCAATTGTTTCAACGATAGGTTATCACCCGAATGCTTCGCCCCTACAAGATGAAAACAGATTACCTAGCATTACTGAATCGACGATCTAGCATCTGGGCGACAAAAATATACATAAACAATATACATAAACATAGATTTTTTCCTAAAAATCTGCTTTTTTATAGATTCATGTTTTTTGATTTTTATGTATTGTTGAACTAGATCACAATAATGCACGTAATTACTTAATGGTAATTAGTGATTAGTCAAGTCTCATCAAATCTAACTAATTTTTCAGGTTTTCATTTTTCTGAGAACTAATTACTATTTTTCTCAATACTGGATATTCTAAATACTAGATATCCTGACTTCTCTATTATAGATACAGCATCTCAATTAAAACATAGCCCGAAAGAGCGTTTTACTCCTGACTCCTGACTCCTGTACGGGCAACCACGGGGGGGTTGCCCCTACCTCACAGGGGTAGGTTTTTAATATTATCTGTTGAGGCAGGACCTGGAAGACAAGGAGGGAAAGTAGACAAGGAAGATTTTATCAGCACAATGGTCTTTTTGTTACCAAGAGAAGATGATTTTGTACTGTTTTCCTCCCTTGTCCACTGTCCTTCCTTGTCCCCCAAGTCTTGCCCTCACGACAATGTAAAAAACCTACCCTTGTAAGGTTGCCCCTACTGACTCCTGACTCCTGACTCCTGATGTATCTTGTATTTTTCCTGAAAAATGTGTATAGTATTCCTTTACACAATACAGCGCATTACACAAGTTTAGAGTTTTACACCATGATCAACAAATTAATTAACACTAATATTAAGAGTTCGCACGTTTTATTAACTCCTAATCAAGTTAAAGAAAAATTGCCTTTAACTAAATCTGCTGAACATACAATTTTGCAATTCAGACAGGAAATAGAACATATTCTTGATTTTAAAGATAGCAGAAAATTCATTGTAGTTGGTCCTTGTTCTATACATGATCCTAAAGCGGCGATAGAATATGCTGAGAAGTTGAAAGTTATAGCTGATAAAGTGCATGATAAATTGTTGCTGATCATGCGGGTTTATTTTGAAAAACCTAGAACTACTGTAGGTTGGAAAGGATTAATTAACGATCCCGATATGGATGATTCTTTTCATGTAGAAAGAGGGATTTTAATTGCTCGGAGTTTATTATTAAAATTGGCAGAATTAGGATTACCAACAGCAACGGAAGCACTTGATCCGATTATTCCTCAATATATCAGTGAATTGGTTTGTTGGTCAGCAATTGGAGCGAGGACAACTGAATCACAAACTCACCGCGAAATGGCCAGTGGTCTTTCGATGCCGGTGGGTTTTAAAAATGGTACAGATGGTAATATTAATGTGGCTTTGAATGCTCTCAAATCAGCGCAAACTCCACATAATTTTTTAGGAATTAACCAAAAGGGACAGGTGAGTGTATTTCAAACAAGAGGTAATTCTCATGGTCATGTAATTTTGCGGGGTGGAAGTCAGCCTAATTATGATCCGGAGAATGTGAAATTGGTAGAGGAACAATTAAAAGCCGCAGGTTTACCACCAAGAATAGTCATTGATTGCAGTCATGGTAACACCAATAAAGATTATAGATTGCAATCTGCGGTGTTAGAAAATATAATTCAGCAAATAGTTGCTGGTAATAATTCAATTTTGGGAATGATGCTGGAATCAAATTTATATGAAGGTAATCAACCAATTACAGGAAAACGGGAAGAATTACAATATGGTGTTTCAGTAACTGACAAATGTATTAGTTGGGAAGAAACAGAAAGAATTATTTTAGCTGCTCATGCCAAACTCAAGTAAAGTTAGGAGGCAGGAGAATTTTAGATTTTAGATTTTAGATTTTAGATTTTAGATTGGATTCATGAAATACAATCCAAAATCCAAAATCCAAAATCCAAAATCCAAAATTGTATCCCCAATCACCAATCACCTGCTATAGTAATTGTTTGTTCAATTGCTGGTAGATAAACATTGAAAAAATCTGTTTCTACGTCTAAAATTAAATCTTCGCTTGCTCCTTTATGTAGAATAGAAACATTGTTGTCTTTCTTAATGATCACAATCGAACCATCTATGGCATCTCTTAATAATATCATTTCTGTTTCTGTAGGATTATCCAATACCACAATATTACTACCTTTGTAAACCATTCCTTCTGATTCTAGAGTATCTTCTGCGTATTCAGCAATTAATAAATCAAGCTGAGGATGACGCAACAAAGTTTGTATATTGCGATTGTATTCTTGACTCCAAAATTTTTGGCAACGATTGATAAATATTCCCTCGCGACACACAGCACCTATTTTTATTTGTGGATGTTGTAAAAGAATCTGATCAATTATTGCTTGTAATTCAAGTACGGTAATTTTATTAAACGTAATAATTGGTATTCTGGCATCTTGGGCAGATGGAAAAAAGGTTGATAAAATATGGGCAGGAACATCAACACTTGTACCAATCGCGGGGTTAAGGTGCATGAAAATACCTGGTGCAGCGTTAATTTCTAAGATGGCAAAATTACCATTCTTCCAAGAGTGGGAAATATTTTTAGTAATCACATCAATGCCTAAACAAGTAAGGCGAAAATGTTGGGCAATTTCTTCTGCTAAGATAATATTATCAGGATGAATTTTATTGGTAGCATTAATGCTGATACCACCGGATGAGATATTAGCAACTTTGGTAAGATAAATAATGCGATCGCGTTCAATTATACTATCCACATCTAATCTTTGTTCATATAAATATCGTTCCATCGCTTCATCAATGACAATTTTACTCATGGATGATGTGGGTGTATCTCTCCGTTCTGGTTTGCGATTTTCTTTTTTAATTAATTCTCTAATTGTTGAATATCCATTACCCACAACCGATGGTGGCCTACGTTCTGTAGCAGCGACAAATTTACCATTGACACACAATAAACGAAAATCCCTTCCTGATATACTTTGCTCCATAATAATTCTAATTGATTCATCTTCGGGAATTGCTAATACTGCAAAATTATAAGCAGATTTCAATTTTCTAGAATCATTTACATTAGGAGTTACACCAATTCCTTTATGACCCACTACAGGTTTAATTGCCACTGGATAACCGATTTTTCTAGCTATATCTAACGCTTCTGTTTCTGAAGTTACAATATCACCCTTTGGCACGGGAAAACCCAATCTTTCTAAAAATTCTTTACAATCATCTTTGCGGGTAGTAAATTCAGAATCTAGATGACTATCAATATCAAAAGTTGTTGCTACTCCTCGCACTTGTTTTTTACCATAACCATATTGCATTAATCCTTCTTCCCATAAATAGCAAGTAGGAATACCTTGTTGATATGCAGCTTGCCATAAAGCATAAACTGTTGGTCCACCATAAACAGATTCTCGGAACTTATTTTGCAATTTAATTAACCGTTCCTCAAAGGGGAAATACTCATCTTTAGTAATACTTTCCAACCAATCCCAAACCAAGTACACTACTGCTCTTGCAGTGCCTTCATGTAGTGCTTGAATGGCAATTCTTACATAGGAATGATATGCTGTGATACTCCAAAGATTAAGGTATAAACCTATATCTAATTTGCTCACTTCGGAAACAACACGAGCAAATAAATCAGCATATAACTGATATCTTTGCTCCGCTAAGTGCGGATAAAAATCACTGATAACGTCAATATAATCCTCTATCGGTAAAGGATCTTGAAATTCAGTCAAAGAAAAATCAAATACTAGCGCCCCTGTATCTAAATAAGGGTTGGGTCCAATATAATACTTGAAGTTAAAAATATCAAATACATCAGTTCTTCTAGCATTGATGCGGATGACATCGGTACTTTGCTCTTGAACCATTGATTTTCGATTTATTGACAATTTTTGAGGTTATTTAGCCAAGTTCAACTTACTCCTATTATGAATAAGATTCAGCTATCTCAGGGCATAATTTCCATTTAATTAAAGTTTCTGAAATCACGGTTGAGAGAATCAAGATAAAAATAATACTGGGGATAGATTTAATGAAGTTACTTTTTCAATAAAAGAAAAACAGGTAATTCAGAAGATATCTTAGTTATGAATAACACACATTCTGCTCTCAGAAATGAAGTTAGAGAATTGGCTGAGGAAGCATTTCACCGCAAGTTAATTTCAGGATATGGAGATGGGCAAAATATGAATGAATACCAAATTGTTTATCAAGGAAAACCTAGACATATATCTTTAGAACAAGCTCGGCTTTTTTTGACAGATTTAATTTATAGACACCAAATTCATTAAAGAGGGCAACCCACAAAATATAGCATATAGCTCACCCATTATGTTTGAAACAGACTTAATCTGTTATTTTTCATCTGCTATAATTGCCAAAATTGGAAATTATTGCTATGATTATCTACAACAACCGCAGCAACAAAATTATCTGCTGGTAGTAATTCTTTCAATTGCCAATTTCCTGAAACTTTTAATTGAGCAGGTTCTGTAGGTGTTAATTCAATTCCGATTTGTTCTAATTGAATTAAACCATCTCCCGTGGCTTTTAAATAAGCTTCTTTACAAGTCCAGTAACGAAAAAATACTTGTTGTTTTTGTTCAGGTGTAAGTAATTTAATTACTGCATATTCTTGGGGTAAAAAGAAACGTCGAGCAAGATTTTCTAAATCAGACATTGGGCGAATAAATTCTAAATCTACCCCAATTAATCTTTGATAACTTACGCCACACAAACCCAAATCTTGCGAATGTGACAAATTAAAAAATATTCCTGAATCAGCAAACTTAGCTGCTAAAATTGGTTTGCCCCGTTGTTGATAATCAAATTCTAATTGAGACGGTTCTACACCTAAATAACTTCCTAAAATAGTCCGCAGACTACCACGCCCAACAATAAAACGCTGTCGATGTTCAGGAAAATAAAACCTTTCTGCACGAGCAACTTCATCACTAGATAAAGTTTCTCTGAAAGATTGTATCTGTGATTCAGATTGCTGTAAGTTTATTTTCCAGATATGCACATCATCAGATAACAATACTAATTTTTTAGGTGCAGGTAGCCAGTTTGAGGGAAAGTTATTCACAACTAATTCACAACTAAAAAGTTTGGGTTCTAGATAATTAATTCTTCAAAAAATCAGGTATGTTTGATCAATACTACCTGATAAACCTAAGCACTACATTGATGAAAGAATAGGGTCTAAAACTCCGCCTTTGAAAGCGAAAATTTTTGGGAGATTTATGATAAATACCCCTTATAATAACAGACTCCTGTCTTCTGCCTTCTACCTCCTGCCTTCATTAATTCCTATCCATTCTAAAATACGATTCCAAGCCCACCATTGATCAGGATCTTGGGATTGAATTTGACACTTTTTACTACTTATATAACCTACATGACCACCGTAGGATGTAAGTAACAAATCTATAGCAGGATTTTTGGCACTGGCAACTTTTAAATCATCAACAAGATCGGGATGAAATAAGGGATCATCAGCAGCATAAATAATTAAAGTTGGTTTTTGCAACAGAGGTAACAGATGTAAACCACTGCTGGTCTGATAATATTCTTCCACAGAACTAAAACCCAAGCGGCCAATGACAAGTTCTTCATCAAATCCCCAAATGCTATTTGCTCTTTCTATTGCTGCCGAATCAAAAGAATTATCATGAGTATGATGTAATTTCCAGGCTAGTTTTTTTAATTCTCCAGCAATGCGGGATTCAACATACTTACCAAAAGGGTGAGTGACTAAATAAGTGAGCGATCGCAACGAATCTAAACTAGGACAAATCACTGCTCCTCCAGCAATGTCTATATCTTGTAA
>NZ_BJCE01000177.1:0-11323 GCF_005402885.1 Sphaerospermopsis reniformis | reverse complement strand
CTCTTTTAGGTGTTTTAAGAGCTTTTCTCTCTGTTCTTGAGACAGATGGTTTTTTGCTGGCATAATTCAGAAGCGATCGCTTAGTTACTTAATTCCCTATTATACAATCTAGCTGCACAACAGCTTACCCAAGCTAATTCTTGTTCTGTAAAACTATAGCCATATTCTTTGACTATCGCTATGAACTGTTTTAGGCTGATAGTTTTAGTTATTTGTTTGATGAGAATTTCTCCAGAACTTGATAAGTTTAGAAAATTCTGCACATTATCCCATTGTAAAATATTAATTGCTGGGCTATTTTGAATCTTGTCTAACCAAGTTATATAATCATCCTCTTGCCAAAAGTTCCTGAGTATGTGTCTCATTATTCTCACTCCCAATTTTCGCTTTTATTGAAGTTAAATTTGGTAGAGATTCCCTGTTGTTTAATCTTGCCTTAATTATAAGATGTAAAAATTTCAACTGGTTGTATTTGAACTGTAATCAAAACATAAGTTAACATTTTGACATCAAACTCAGTTTTTGATACCATAATAATAGTGAAAATTAGAGTTTAAAACCATGACACAACTAACACCCAAACCACCAAGAAGAAGAGGCAGAATTTTTCCAGAACTGACTTTATCCCCTGAAGAGTTAGCAAAACGTGAAGCAGAAAGAGAAGCCTTTCATCAGCGTTGTTGGGCAATTTTTGAGCGTGTCCGTCCAGAATTAATGAAAGAACATTATAACTGGTATATTGCTGTAGAACCAGATAGCGGTCATTATTTCATTGATCAGGATATGGAAATTGCTAGTAAAAAAGCACGGGAGCAACATCCTAATGTGATACATTTTCTATTTCGCATTAATGAAACTGGGGTAACTGGTAGAATATGATACAGGGTTATTTTGGTGATGAGGGGCAGTTATTTTTTGAGATTGAATTAATTACAAATGATGGCTTAAACTTGCCTGTTGATGCTTTGTTAGATACGGGTTTCACAGGCTTTATTGCTATTAATAAACAAGATTTAGATGCTTTGAATTGGCAATTTATTAGTGAACAAAGAATGCGAACTGCACAAGGAATAAAAGTATTTGATATTTATTCCGGTAAGGTGATTTTGGATAATCAAGAGTATGAAATACCTGTTTATGCTGGAGATCAATTAACGGAGATTTTATTAGGTTCACGGTGGTTGGAGTTTTTACCTTTAATGGTGAATTTTCCAGCAGGTGTTTTAACTTTAGGGTGATTTTTTGCTACAATTAAAATAATTAAAAATAGGAGTTTAAAACCATGACTCAACTAACACCCAAACAACTAAGAAGAAGAGGTAGAATTTTTCCAGAACTGACTTTATCCTCTGAAGAGTTAGCAAAACGTAAAGCAGAAAAAGAAGCATTTCATAAACGCTGTCGGGCAATTTTTGAGCGTGTCCGTCCAGAATTAATGAAAGAACATTATAACTGGTATATTGCCGTAGAACCAGATAGCGGTGATTATTTCATTGATCAAGACATAGAAGTTGCCAGTCAACAAGCACGGGATAAACACCCTCATGCTGTACATTGTATGTTTAGGTTAAATGAAATTGGGGCAGTTGGCAGAATATGATACAGGGTTATTTTGGTGATGGAGGTCAATTATTTTTTGAAATTGAATTAATCACTACTGATGGTTTCAATCTGCCTGTAGATGCTATGTTTGATACTGGTTTTACAGGCTTTCTTGCTATTAATAAACAAGATTTAGAAGCTTTGAATTGGCAATTTCTGCGTGAACAAGAATTGATAATAGCGCAAGGACAAAAAGCTTTTGATCTTTATTTAGGTAAGGTGATTTTGGATAATCAAGAGTATGAAATTCCTGTTTATGCTGGTGATGAGTTAACAGAGATTTTATTAGGTTCGCGGTGGTTGGAGTTTTTACCTTTAATGGTGAATTTTTCAGCAGATGTTTTGACTTTGGGATAATTTTTGATACAATTAAAATAATTAAAAATCGGAGTTTAACATTATGACTCAACTAACACCAAAACCACCCAGAAGAAGAGGAAGAATTTTTCCAGAATTGACTTTCTCACCGGAAGAATTAGCTAGACGTAAAGCTGAGAATGAAGCAGAACATCAACTTTATAGAGCTATTTTTGAAAAATTACGTCCTGAGTTGATCAAAGATCATTATGGTTGGTATATTGCCATTGAGCTAAATAGTGGTGATTATGTGATTGATCAAGATAAAGAAGTTGCACATAAAAAAGCACGGGAAAAGTTCACCAATACAGATCACTGTGTTTTTTGCTTGAATGAATCGGGAGCAGTTGGGAGAATATGATACGAGGGTATTTTGGTGAGAGGAAGCAGTTATTTTTTGAGATTGAATTAATTACTAATGATGGTTTAAATTTACCTGTGGATGCTTTGTTCGATACAGGTTTTACAGGGTTGATGGCTATTAATACGCAAGATTTAGATAGTCTCCAATGGGAGTATATAGATAAAGAAATTTTGCGAACTGCTCAGGGTGAAATTAATTTTAAAAGATATTTAGGTAAGGTGATGTTTGATAACCAAGAGTATGAAATTCCTGTTTATGCTGGTGATGAGTTGACGGAGATTTTGTTGGGTTCAGAGTGGTTGGAGTTTTTACCTTTGGTGGTGAATTTTTCAGCAGGTGTTTTAACTTTGGCATAGGTTGAGGAAACGAACCACTAAGACACCAAGAGCGTGAAGATAAAAGAAGAAGAAAGAAGAGTTATTTTTATATTGCTAAATCGCGTAGGTAGTAGAATTTATCGTTTTTCCAGTCATTTCCTTTTTCTCTTCCTAAGTAACCGGTTAGGGGTGATGAAAGTTCTATTAATATTTCGTGCATTTCTTCAGGTTTTAATGGTTGTGGTGGATGTGATCCGAAATATGCACCATGTAAAGTATCAACTCCTGTAGATTCTATTCCTGCATTTTGTAGATAATTTTTGACGAGTTGGATAATGTGCGATCGCAATTTTATTTCTTGTTCTACTTTCTCTATATATTCGTTAATCTTATCATCTATTTGCCCCGGTTCTAAATATTTTTTTAATTCCATCAAATCTATAGCACCTGGATATTTGGCTTTTAGTTCTACTAATTTTTGTAATGTCATAGCTTTAATCACACTGGTTTTTGATAGTTTTGCAGATTTAATTAAAGACTCTTTTAGTTGTTTGGTAGGTTCACCCGGTCCAATAATTAAACGTAATGCTTGCAGATAATTTTCTTGCAGATGTCTTTTACCAATTCTATCTAATTCTTCCACTGCACGATCTGGAATGCTTCTACCTGCTTTACATTCGCACACTAAAGGATAAGGTTGAGAACAATATAAATCTAAACCTCCCGCACCTCCTTTACAAGATTCTTCTACTTTAAATCCTAAAAATTCTAAACTTTTACGGGAGATATTTTCAAAATCTGTACCCGCTTGATAGTTAGTTTTTTTCTCTTCAAATTCTATACTTCTATCTCCTAAAGTTGCTATGGTTTTGATCCAAGCTAAATCAGATTTTAGTGTATTTGTCGTTTGTTTGCTACTCCATCCTAAAAATACTCTAATTTCCTGTTCTAATTGTTGTGCTACTAGGTTATTATTAGCGATAGCTAATAATAAAATTTGTAATTCTTCTAGTTCAGGATGTAGGGGAGGTTGGCGGTTTTCTAGTTGTTGTTTACGCTGATTAAATACATGATCACTTAATACGGGTTTAGCTTCAGATACAGAAATGTTATTAGGTAAGGGTGCAAATTTTCCTAGTTTTTCTTGAATATTGGGAATAGCTGGAATTTCATAAGGTTTATCTAAATGATAAACTCTTAAATAGGCCAGAAAAAAATGCGGACGGTTTTGTAATATTTTTTCAAATCTTTCTGGTTTCCAGATGGTTAATTGAGATAAAATATCTAGTTGTTTAGATTTATCTGGAATTTCTAAAAATTCACATCTAGCCCAGGATTTAATTGTAACTTCCTCATAATTAACTTGATTGTTAACACTTTGAGTAGTAGCTAAAAAACTTGAACTGTAATATTTATCTATTCCTATTGTAGAAATATCAACAGGATAAAGGGCGAATATTTGCCCCAAATTTAGTAATTTCTGAGGTAAAGCAGTAATAATTTGCCCTTGTATTAAAGCTTCAACATCAGGAGCAGGTAAACACAAGGCGTTATAAATTGAAATTGATTTATTCATAATTAATTAACCAAATAAATCACTTAAATCATCAGCATCTTCTGTTTCATTCATATTTGAAGAAGTAAGAAATTCGTCTATAATATCTTCATCATCAACATCAGGCATATTACCCGATGGATCACTTAATATTTCTCTCAATAAGAGATTATCAAAAGTAATATTATGCTTAGAGATAATATCAAAAATCTGTTCTTCTGTTAATTGATAATTTTGTTGTTTTTGATAAAGATTGAAAATCGCTATCAATGGGCGTATTTGTTCTTCGATTAAATCTACATTTTCTCCCCCCTTTTGTAAAATCAATTCATCAAACAACCTATATGTTGCTGATTTTTTTTGCATTTGTTTTATTTTGGATTTAGAACGCACTAAACAACCACGTGTTAAATCAAAAGTATGATAGTCATTTAACCGTCTTAAAGCTGCATTTAATGTAAATTGAGAATCTTGGACAACTGCTACACCAATTTTTACTTCTTTACCATTTTCATTACCGATAATTTTGAATTTTATAAAATTGTTATTCTTGGATTTAGGTAAAATATCTTTGGTAATTTCTTCAATTATTACTCCTTCTAATGTTTGTCCTTTTAAAGTGCTAAAGCCAAAATAAAGAGCTTCAGCAATAAGAGCAGCATCCTCTATATATTCTTCAAATCTTGCTTCACTTTCTCTTGTAAAGGCTAGTTCAAACCTTTCCAAAGGATCACTAGGAAGTATTTCTTCTTCAACCTTAAAATTATCTGCACACCATCGCAAAGCTTCCCTAACACTAGGTTTATTTTTACCGTATTCTCTAAGTTGACTTTCTTCAAATGGATAAAGTGGATGGGGAGGAATTAAATTTTTTGAACTGTAATATTCTCCTAACCAAACAGTTGCTAATTCAACCATATAACCAGCATTAATACTATCTAAATTTAGTGGGTTACCTTGTGTAAATTTAGAAATCCTGTCAGGTGTACCACCTGGTATTGTCTTGATCTTGTTAGTCCATATTTCAGGCATCATTACAGTGAGAATAACAATGCCTTGGCTAAGTTCATAGTTTTCCAGAGTGTCATGGAGAATTTTAACTAAATTAGCAATTACGCATTCTGTGGGCAAACCATCCTCAGTAGAGTTGTTGTAAACATCGATTTCATCAAAACAAATAACTACTGGGTTATAAAAACTCACTAAATTTAAAATTTGCTGAATATTTTTAAGAGCTTCAGCTTCTCTATCTTGAGGAGTTTTACTAGGATTAGGTAATCCCAATTCATCAGCATTTAATTGAGCTAATTCCTCTCCAGATAACCATTTACTTGCAAAAGGGGCTTGGGTTTCTGAAAGTGTCCACAAAATAGCTCGAATAATGTAGGGATCTGCATCAGGTTTATTTTTAATCACCTGTTTTTGCAGGGCATTCATGAGATTTTTATTTTTAGTCAAACTACTTTTATAGGCTTGGTCAAATTTTTTGACTAACTCTGCTGGACTGAGTGCATTTTCTTTACCTTCATTGGCCATAGCTGCGGCTACTTCTTGCCACTGCATTACTTCCTGACTACCAGTTTTACTGAGACTATCTGCTAAAGTTTGCTGGAATTGGTACTTCACTAAATTTAAGTCTGTATAGTTACTAGCACCTGAATAAACGAATAAAGCGCCGCCTACTTTTTCTAGTTCATGACGAATACGACTAAGGAGATGCGTTTTACCAACTCCCTTTTGTGCAGTGATCGCAATTGAGGTTACTTTATCTTGACTAGATTTACTTTTCTTGACAACTTCGATGGCTTTAAAAACTTTATTAGAAGCATGACTATTTAAAGTAGGTACATCGGGAAATCCTTTTCCCCAAATATTCTGTTGTTGAGTAATTCCAGCGTTAGTAAATGGATTATGACTATTGATAGCGGCGTTAACAGCTTCTATGGCAGAAACAGGGGTATTTGTCATGATAATTTCTTAGGTGTCAGGAACGAAAAAGTTTAGAAATAATTTGATTAAATCAAGCGTTTAGCATAAGAACGTAGTTGTGTCCCAGGTATAGAAATTGAATCTTCCCGTTTATCAGGGGTAAAATCTGGTATTTCTCCTGTCATCAGTTGCAAAATATCATCAGCTTGCATTTCTACCAGCCATTTATTGAATTTTTCGCGGCTAACTCGTTCACTTATTTCTCTTCTAATGCGATAAATAGGCACTAAATCATCCAGGTTATATTCGTAATTCAACTTATCATAAACATCTAAAGCTACAGTCTTAAACTCCTCATAAGAACCAATAACCCCACCCTTAACCCCATTACCAGACGCAACCGGCGCACCTAACACAACATTAAGATCACTTATCCACCGCAACAGTGCATTAGCAGCCCAAGTACCAACAATAGTTCCCTCAAACTTAAACTCTTTACTACGCAAACCCGCACCCAACACCTCTAAACCAGTTGGTGATGTGAGAGTATAACTAATAGCAGAACCTTTTTTAGAGACAGCGATCGCTCCCTGTGCTTCCAAATCCTCTAAAATACCCTGATAGTCCGCCATCTTCTGACCCTTAGACACTACCCGCTTGCCTAATTTACCCTTAGCTACCTTCTGCTGACTTGCTCCCAAATCCCACAACGCAAGCAGCAAGCGAGTTTTAGCGTAACTTGCCTGTAAATCCTTAATCTTTGAACTCATGGTAATGTGTGTTAAATAACTGCAACTATTATAATAGTGATTGTAATTTTTATGTCACCACAACTCAAAAATTGTTTATTTTCTCAATATTGCCGATCAATAGCGCAAAATATCTACACAAAAAGCAACAGAGAATTTACCTAACTTATAAAATATCTGGACTGATGCAAAACAGAAGCAAAATAGCGGTAATTCATGAATTACTCCCCCAGAAATAATCAGATTTTTAGTCCAATCTTACGTAAGTCCTCAAATATATTGAGCAAATATTGGGCAAAGTTTTTGGGGATTGAGTGTTGCGATCGCCCCCCATAATTCGTTAAAATATCTAGTCTTTGGGATATAAACAAAGTCGCTTCTCGTCAAGCTACACTTTTGTAACCTATCCTGCTGACACCTAATTTAACGAGATTTTACAGGAAAAAAGAAAAACAATGGCCAAACGAGTGCAGTTAGTATTAACAAAAGATGTGAGCAAGCTGGGAAAATCCGGCGACTTAGTGGATGTAGCTCCCGGCTATGCTCGTAATTATCTCATTCCCCAGAGTCTAGCTACTCAAGTTACCCCCGGTATTTTAAGACAAGTAGAACGCCGTCGTGAACAAGAACGTCAACGTCAACTAGAACTTAAACAACAAGCACAAGAGCAAAAAGCAGCCCTAGAAAAAGTTGCTAAATTAACAATTGCCAAGCAAGTAGGCGAAAACGAAGCCATCTTCGGTACTGTCACCACCCAAGATGTAGCAGATGCAATTAAAGCAGCTACCAGTCAAGAAATTGACAAACGTGGTATCACCATTCCTGATATCAACCACCTGGGTACATACAAAGCCGAAATCAAGCTGCACTCTGAAGTAACAGCCCAAATTGATATCGAAGTTGTTGCCAGCTAAGATAGGTGACAGGTGACAGGTGACAGGTGACAGGTAAGAAGGTTATAGGGTAATGAAGAAAATTAAGTATTGCCTTTTGCCTTTTGCCTTTTACCTGCAAACTACCAAGTTAAGCTTGAAGCTAATATTTAAATCCTGCTGATAAATCCTAAATTGCTTATGGCTGAAGAACTAAGTTTTCAAGGTGATGGCAGCGATCGTCTCCCACCCCAAAACATCGAAGCAGAAGAAGCGATTTTGGGGGGTATTCTCCTAGATCCAGAAGCTATAGGAAGAGTACGCGATCGCCTTGTTCCCGAAGCCTTTTATATTAACGCCCATAGAGAAATCTATCAAGCCGCCCTCACTCTTCACGCCCAAAGTAAACCCACAGACTTACTTTCCCTCACCAGTTGGTTAACAGACAACGATAAACTAACCCGCATTGGTGGCAGAAATAAATTAGCCACCCTAGTAGATCGTACAGTTTCAGCAGTTAACATAGATGCCCTAGCAGAATTAGTCATGGAAAAATACCTGCGACGGCAATTAATCAAAGCAGGTAACGAAATTGTACAACTAGGTTTCGAGACACAAACAGAATTACCCATAGTTTTAGATCAAGCAGAACAGAAAGTATTTAGTATTACTCAAGAAAAACCAGAATCAGGTTTAGTTCACATAGCAGATACATTAATTAACGCCTTCCAAGACGTTGAAAAAAGACATGAAGGCATTGCTTTACCTGGTATTCCCTGCGGTTTTTATGATTTAGATGCCATGACTAGCGGTTTTCAGCGTTCTGATTTAATCATCGTCGCTGGCAGACCATCAATGGGAAAAACAGCATTTTGCTTGAACTTAGCTCACAACATCGCCGCAGGTTATAAATTACCAGTCGCAGTATTCAGCTTAGAAATGTCAAAAGAACAGCTAGTACAAAGACTATTAGCCAGTGAAGCCCAAATTGAAAGCGGTTATTTACGAAGTGGACGTATTAGCCAAACCCAATGGGACTCTTTAGGTCGTGCAATTGGTATGCTTTCAGAAATGCCCATTTTTATTGACGACACTCCCAATATTACAGTTACACAAATGCGGAGTCAAGCGCGAAAACTCCAAGCACAACAGAACACAGAACTAGGATTAATAATAATAGATTATCTACAATTAATGGAAGGCGCAGGAGATAATCGCGTACAAGAACTATCAAAAATTACCCGTTCTTTAAAAGGTTTAGCAAGGGAATTATCAGTACCAGTAATTGCCCTATCACAGTTAAGTCGGGGAGTAGAAGCAAGGACTAATAAACGCCCGATGTTGTCAGATTTAAGAGAATCTGGTTGTTTAACAGGTGATAGCTTAATCACTTTAGCAGATACTGGATTACAAGTACCAATTAAAGAATTAGTAGGTAAATCTGGTTTTGCAGTTTGGGCATTGAATGAAAAAACAATGAAGCTAGAAAAAGCTATTGTGAGTAACGCTTTTTCTACAGGTATCAAACCTGTATTTACCTTAAAAACTCGACTAGGAAGAAAAATTAGAGCAACTGCTAATCACAAATTCCTCACAATTCATGGTTGGAAAAAACTAGATGAGTTAAGTCCTAAACAACATATATGTTTACCAAGACATCTATCTATTTCGGGTAAACAAACCATGACTGATTGGGATAAAATTGTCGCAATCATACCAGATAGAGAAGAAGAAGTATTTGACTTAACAGTTCCCAATTTACATAACTTTGTCGCCAATAACATCATTGTTCATAACTCCATCGAACAAGATGCAGATTTAGTCATCATGCTTTACCGCGACGAATATTACTCACCAGACACACCAGATCGCGGAATAGCAGAAGTCATCATAGCCAAACACCGTAACGGACCAACAGGAACAGTAAAACTATTATTTGATCCTCAATTTACAAAATTCAAAAACCTAGCTAGACCAAACAATTATTAATAATAACAGGTAATTGATAATCGGTAATTGGTTTACCCATTACCCATTACCCATTACCCATTACCCATCACCAAATTTTATTTAATATCCAACAATTCCACATCAAAAATCAAAGTAGCATTAGGAGGAATCACACCACCAGCACCACGCGCACCATAACCCAACTCAGAAGGGATAATCAACTGACGGCGATCGCCCACCTTCATTGTACTCAGACCTTCATCCCAACCTTTAATGACTTGTCCTATACCAATTTTAAAACTAAAAGGTTGACCGCGATCGCGTGAACTATCAAACTTCTTCCCATTTTCCAAAGTACCAGTATAGTGAACTACAACCGTTTGTCCCTTTTGAGGAGTAGCTTCACCATCCCCCTTTGCTAATTCAATATACTGTAGTCCAGAGGAAGTAGTTACGACATTCGCATCAGACATAATATTGCTCGCTACTAGAGTAGTTTTTTCTTCAATTACAGCAGTGGAAACTGGTGGATTGTGACTTAACTTAGCAGCAACAGCAGTATCCTGATTACCACCCATTTGTGCTAATACCAAAGCCACAACACACACCAGCATGAATACCACGCTCAAAAAAATTCCTTTCAAAATCAGCCCTCCCTATATAGGTAGCTTGGTAAACAGATTACCAACAGGACAGAAACCAGTTTAAAACACAATCCGCACTCTAACGCCACAGCTTATTTTCCAAATCCCGCACCTGACGCTCCAAACGATCAATTCTTCCCCGCAGTTCATCCACCTCAGACTGACGAGCAACCCCCAAATCTTGCATCATATTCCGCATCTGCCGTTGCATCTGCACTTCCCAATTACCCTGCTCCGACTTCAACTGCTGCACAATATCATCCATCACCACCTTAGCTTGCTCAGGATTCAACTTCCCATCCTTCACCAATTCATCACCTACCTGTTTAAGCTTATCAGCAACCAAAGATGTAGTTCCTAAACCTAACATCATTAACTGTTCCAACCAGTTATTGCTATCCATACATCCTTCCTATTTATTTGATATATAACCAGCAGACCTTCCATCCTGAACCCCAAAAGACCATCCTGAATGCCCACTGATCCTAGCTTACAGATATATTTTGGCAAATTTGACCACATCAGCAAATTAACCTCACCACTTCAAAAACTCAAATAGATCACAAAATCCAACCCTTTCTCCTCCCCTCTGCACAAATAATGGTAGTCCCAACAGCACCAAACCCTGTTCCAGTAAAGCTTTCAACCCATTCCCCAAAAAGTCTAAAAAATTTTTGAAAAAGTAGTTGACATTCCCAGAGAGGTCAGCTATATTAAATGAGGTGAGGCAAACGAAGCCCACCACTGAACCGAGACAAAATAATACTTTGAAAGAAAAAAGACGACCATTCCTCGTCAAAGAAATTTAACTAACGAATTCTGGCGATAAAAAAGGAATTCGGAAGTAAAACAAAAATAAAAGAGCTAAACAAACTTAACAAAACGGAGAGTTTGATCCTGGCTCAGGATGAACGCTGGCGGTATGCTTAACACATGCAAGTCGAACGGACTCTTAGGAGTTAGTGGCGGACGGGTGAGTAACGC
>NZ_BJCE01000176.1:0-11343 GCF_005402885.1 Sphaerospermopsis reniformis | reverse complement strand
CTCTTGAAATCCCAAAAAATGCACACTTTTTCCGGTATACCCTTCAAAACCCTTGCACTAATTTCTGTGTTTATCAGCCTCTAACCTTTGATATATCAAGGTTTTAGGTTTATTCAGCAAACCCTATTTAGATTCAATGTAAAATTGAATATTAATGTCAGTGAATTGTTTTAAAGTATTAGTTTGGGTTAAGAGACGCTGCTATTTCTTCATCAATTTCTGCATCTGTTAAAGGATGAAAAGCTTGTAATTCCTGGGTTTCTTGACATAATTGACTAAATTCCTCAGCTAATTTCTGTCTGTGGGGATCTGGTTGATAATTCCTTTTTAGTTCCTGCATCATTTTAATTTTCTCCTCCAGTAATTTTTGTGCTGGTTCTCCCGAAAGAATTGTAATTTTTTGACTTTCTTGATTGAGATTTTGTTTTTCTGCTAATACTTTTAAAGCATCAGTAATCACTTCATTAGGTGTTTTATATTTACCTGTTTTTAACTGTTCCTGCAATAACTTCTCTTGTTCTGAATCCAAAATAATTTGTATCATATTTCTTACCCTGTTACCAGTTTTCTATAATTATAACCATCAACATTGAGTTATTTTGTTGGGTTGCGCTTTCTTTGTACCCAACCTACGGATCTGCGGTTTATTATTCCCAAAAAAATAGGGACAGTTGACACCATCCCCATTAATTTCCTAATATTTAAAACTCAAAACCCTTACAGTTGAGGAACAAACTGTTGCTTATCAGGTACTTCAGTGTACTCAGCGACAATTTGCCGGAACTCGTCACCGTCAATGGTTTCTTTTTCAATTAACAGATCAACCAAGCGATCTGTAACTGCACGGTGTTCACGGATAATTCTCTTGGCGTTTTCATAACATTCTTCGGCGATCGCTCTCACTTGTGCATCAATACGAGAAGCAATAGACTCAGAATACTCGGATCTGGTTGTCCAGTCACGACCTAAGAACACTTCACCTTGTTGACTTTCCAAAGATAAAGGACCTAAGTCAGACATCCCAAACCTTGTTACCATTTGTCTGGCCATTCCTGATAACTGTTGCAAGTCTCCACCCGCACCAGTTGTCACTTCCGCAGCACCAAAAATTACTTCCTCTGCTGCACGACCACCCAAAGCACCAGTAATTCTTGCTTTTAGTTGCGAACGGGAAATTAAACCCTGTTCTTCATTGGGCATAAACCAGGTTAAACCCTGTGCTTGTCCTCTGGGAATGAGGGTAACTTTCTGTACAGGATCATGGTCTTTTAATAAAGTACCCACCAAAGCATGACCAACTTCATGGTAAGCAATTAACCGCTTACTCTTGCTGTCTACTAAAGGAGTACCTTCCATCCCTGCAACTACTCTGTCAACTGCATCATCAATTTCTAACAGGGTAATTGCTTCTTTGCGTCTTCTGGCGGTGAGAATAGCTGCTTCGTTGAGGAGGTTAGCAAGATCCGCACCACTGAAACCAGGGGTACGACGGGCGATCGCTTCTAAGGAAACACTCTTGTCTAATTTCTTGTTCCGTGCATGAACTTCGAGAATTTCCAAACGTCCTTTAATATCGGGAGCGTCAACTGTTACCTGTCTGTCAAAACGACCGGGACGCAATAGCGCAGAGTCGAGAACGTCAGGACGGTTGGTAGCTGCAATAATGATGATGCCAGTATTACCTTCAAAACCATCCATTTCTGTTAACAGTTGGTTTAAGGTTTGCTCCCGTTCATCATTACCACCACCGATACCAGCACCCCGTTGACGACCTACAGCGTCAATTTCATCAATAAAGATGATACAAGGAGCGTTATCTTTCGCTTTTTTGAACAAGTCGCGGACACGGGAAGCACCCACACCCACAAACATTTCTACAAACTCTGAACCTGAGATAGAGAAGAAAGGAACACCCGCTTCACCAGCGATCGCTTTTGCTAATAAGGTTTTACCTGTTCCTGGAGGTCCAACCAACAGCACACCTTTAGGAATTTTCGCACCTACTGCGGTAAATTTCTCCGGTTGTTTCAAGAAAGTAACAACTTCCTGTAATTCTTCCTTAGCTTCTTCAATTCCTGCCACGTCATCAAATTTTACGCCTGTTTTCGCTTCCATTTGGAAACGAGCGCGAGACTTACCAAAATTCATCGCTTGGCCAGGACCACCGGGAAGGTTATTAGAGCGACGGAACAAAAAGAATAAACCAGTAATCAACAACACTGGGAACAAAAGATTACTTAACAAACCCCAGATCGCGCCATCATTGCGGATAGGATGAGCATCAAAGCTAACGTTATGTTCTTTGAGTTTATTGATCAACTCAGGAGCGTTAACAGGTAAGTCTACTCTCCAGCGTTGAATGCGGTTTTCAATATCTTGGTCGTTAGCTTCGATAATTGCAGTTCTGCCACCATCGTACAAGTCTACACTGGTAACGCGATCAGCGTCCAAGTATTCTAAAAAGCGCCCATAGGTCATGCGGGTATTGGCTGCATTACGGCTGTTATCTGCTGGTTGACCGGCAAAAGTACCTTGCCAAAAGAAAAAGCCTATTACCAAGGCCAGCACAGACCAAAGTGCTACAATTCTCCAAGAAAATTTCATCTGTTAATTTGCCTCTAGTACCAATATGACTACTTTTGTAACGGATGTTTATAAATCCATTTTGTAATTTCAGCCATGAGAGCGTAGTTTGCCTATGGCAGATTCGGGAAATTTTTCTAGAATCTTAATTAAATTTAACCTAATTCTCATACTAATACCAATTGAAAATTCCAAATTAAAAGTTAAATCTTCCCAAAAGCTTATCTATCAAGGGTTTGGGGCTGATTTCTTTTTTGCTCTCCCTGATACTCATTTTACGCTAAACCCCACTGCATCATCAAATATATTTAGTTGGAATTATCTGCGTTTATCTGCGTTTATCTGCGTTTGTTTTTATTATAAAAAGTTAATTATACTTTATGATATAAAAAATACGAAAACACGGGGATTGAACCACGAAGGAACGAAGAAACGAAGGTAAGAGTTTTTAAAGAGGTTGTTTGTGATGGGTGATAGTGCGATCGCTGATATTGAAACTAATATTTCAAATATCAGGACTTACGCAAAAGGGAACGAAAGTAGGGGTAATTCATGAATTACCCCTACGCAAGAATAAGGTTTTCAGTCACATCTTACGTAAGTCCTAAAATATGATAGATTTCTTGTAGAAATTGCGATGAGGTCTTCATATCCCACTATTAACCCATATATTCTCTGTGCTATAAAGTTTTATATAGAATATTGTATTTTAATTGGCTGCCTGTAATCTGGGCAACATTTAGCTAGTCGTGATGTAATTTGCAGTTTCCTAGTAATATCCTCATATATACAAATATTTTTTTTACAAATCCAGGCTAACAACCATGTTCAATCCCTTTTTTCCCGGAAAACCAGTTCCCCCAGAACATTTTGTGGGACGCACATCAGAAATTAACTTTGCCTTTGACCAAATCTGTAACCGCGGCCATTTTGCCATTTGGGGTGGTCCGGGGATGGGCAAAACCTCATTTTTAAGGAAACTCGCTTCTGAACAAGCACTAAGAGAACATGGCATAAAGCCATCTGAAGTTGTGGTTGTATTACTCTACTGCCAAGATATTAGGGACTTTACACCTGCTGGTTTTTGGCAAGAAATCTTAAATTTGCTACATGAGCAATTAGATAATGAACCGCAATTACAAGCTGAAATTAAACCCTTACTAGAAAAACCAGCCACAAATCGCATTATCCGCCAAGCATTACGCAAATTAGACCAGAATGGTAAATTTTTATTACTGTTAATAGATGACTTTGATACAGCTCTGGTAACACATAAACAATACACTGAAACAGAAATGGAAACATTTTTGGCAGAATGTCGTAATTTGGCGGTTCATGCAGAAGAAAGTCAATATCTATCTATGATTGTGTCCTCACTTCAACCCCTAAGCGAACTGCAACCGCAACTTAACCCTCATGCTTCTCCTTGGTACAATCACTATTTATTTCAATCCCTGAAACTATTTAATACTAGCGAATTGGTGCAAATCTTGAATATTGTTAGACCTCCAACATTACGGGGGGAAATTATCAATATTACAGGCGGACATCCTACTTTAGTACAAATCGGTGGATTTTTAATATATGGAGAAATGCAGCGACGTAATGATGCTAATGTTGAATCATTTTCTCAGGGATTTGAACGTGATACTATACATATTTTTGAATTAATTTGGCAAAGATGTAATCCTACAGAACAGCTTTTATTGATGCTGATAGCCTTGCTAGATCTGGATGGTCGTATCCAGGATACAAGATTTAATTTAACAGGCATAGGAAGAATTATGACTCAGCATGAACGTATTTTAAGCAAATTAGAAGATAGAGGTGTAATTACTTCCAGTATTACGGATTCAGGAAAGTTGTATTCCTTTACTTCACCACTAATGAAAAAAAGGGCAATACAGGAAATATTAAATACATCGGAACAATTCTTTGAAGAGAACAAAGTAGTATTTCTGAATCTCATTAGTCATAAACAATTGGCTCAAGTTAAAAATTTCGTAACTTGGTTAACACAGAATCCTGATACAGTCAAAACCGTGTTAGATTGGATTCCGAAACTATTACCATTCTTGCCTTAATAAAATTCTTAATCATCTAAGTTGCTAGTTAGGTAAAGTATTTTCATTAGGATGTCCAAGATTAAAGGATTCACAGAATAACAACGGAAGTTTTCTGAGAATTATCCATTACCAGCCTCAACTAAATAACTAGCAACTTAACTGAATAGGGAAGTTCTCCTAATCTTCTCTATTAACTATATTTGACATAACACATTATTAATCTAATGTGGAGTTGATAAAATCTTTTCAATAGATGATAAAATCAATATACAATTATGACTAATCTACCTAACCTACCTCCTAATCCTTACATCATAGGCCGTCCGATTAGAGAGCCAAAAAATTTTTTTGGGCGGGAATATTTATTTTCTCTGATTGCTGATAGTCTTCCCCAAAATGCAAAATTAATTTTATTGTATGGACAAAGACGCATTGGTAAATCTTCTGTACTTAATTTAATTCCTCAAAAAATTGGTAGTGATGAATTTATTTTCATTAATTTTGATTTTCAAGATAAAGAAAAATTATCCAATAATCAAATTTTATCGGACATTGCCCAGAAAATTTTAGAAAAACTAGAATTACCACAAGATAACAATGATGTTTTAGAACATTTAGCAGAAAATATACAACAAGATTTTCAAACTTTTCATCGTGAGTTTCTACCTCAAGTTTATCTAAATATAGGTAACAAAAAAATAGTTCTTCTTTGGGATGAATTTGATGTTTTAACTGAAAGAGAGAATGAACAAGAAACCGGAAGATTTTTAGAGTATATAATACATCTATTGAACATAGATCAAAGATTATTTATTATTCCCGTTGTAGGGAGACATATCAATAGATTAGAAACCTTAGTTTCTTTTTTTAAGCAAGCAACCTATAAAGAAATTGCTTTGTTGGACAAAGAGAGTACCCAAAGGTTAATTACTAAACCAGCAGAAGGTATTTTAACATATCAACCAGAAACCATAGATACCATCTTTAATATATGCGCCGGAAGTCCCTATTTTACCCAAGTTATTTGCCACACTATTTATGGTCAGGTACGTGATAACTATCGAATAAATCCCAACAATGATTTGTTGACTATCACTCCTCAAAATGTTGAAAATGTTATAAACCAAGCAATCGAAGCAGGAAAAGGTGGTTTAGCTTGGTTCTGGGATGGATTGAATTTGCAACAGCAAATAATTATTGCAGCCGCAGCAGAGGCTCAAGAAATGGCGATCGCAAACAATCAATCTGTTATTGAAGAACCACTAACATTATTAACCAATGCCTATAGTATAGTAATAACACAAGATTTAACAGACGCATACGAACAATTATTTGAGTATGGTTTTTTAGATGAGACAAAACGGCTCGTAAAAATAGAGTTTGTCCGTCTTTGGCTAGTGAAAGAACATCGCTTAAAAGATGAAATTACTCACTTGGAGGAAATTAACCAGGAATATGTTAATGATATTTTGTCATTGGCACAAAAGTATCCTCAAAACTCATTAAGTTTTTATCAGCAAGCCTTAACAGCTAATCCTAATAATTTTCAATGTGTTATTTCCTTAGCTCAAGAATATTTGAACATACAAAATATAGATGAAGCTAGTAATCTATATAAACGAGCCTATCAATTTTATTCTAAACTTAATCATCATCAACAAGAATTAATTGTACAACCTTTACTAACACTAGCTCAACAAAAATCACAAGGTCAGGATTTTGAGCAAGCATTAGAAATTTGTACAATGGCTTACGAAATTGATAGTGAACAAAGTAAAGATATTCTAATAGAAGTAAGAGAAGATTATGGACATGAATTAATACTTAACAGAGAATGGGTTAAGGCAGAAGAACAGTTTACGCTTGTTTTACAAATTGATTCTAACAGGAAATCATCTAAACAAAAATTAGCAGAAATTCAAACTCTGAAATCTAGAACGGATCTTAAAGTTGCAGATAAAAATTCTGCATCTGTCAATATTAATACTAATCAAATTTCAACCTGGCTGAACTGGGGTTTAAGATTTGGAGGATTTCTAGGAGGATTAGCTATAATTTTGCTTCTGGGTTTTGGTGGTTATACAGTATTTTTTAGCAAGCCTTGTCCAACAGGGGAAAAAAAAGAATTTGGGTTTTGGTGTGTAGTAGATAATAGTAGAATTAGTCGGGGCGATCGCACTTTCTTCCCTAACATTATCAATAGGTTTCGTGATCAAGGTATTCAAGCCTTCAAAAAAGGTGATTATCAGCAGGCTGAGAAGTTATTTAAACAAGCTGTAGAAGCAAATCAAAATGATCCAGAAGTGCTTATTTATTATAATAATTCTCTCGCTCTTCAACAAGGTTCTCCTTTTACTTTCGCGGTAGTTGTACCAATAGATAATAAAAATACCAGTGAGGGTCAAGAAATATTACGTGGAGTAGCAGCAGCACAAAATCAATTTAATCAGAATAAAGGTTTCAATGGTAAATTGCTAGAGATTGTGATTGCTAATGATGGTAATGCTAATAATGGGAATACTAAAGATGGGAATACTAAATATGTAGAACAAGTAGCTCAACAATTAGCAAATGATTCTTCAATTTTGGGGGTAATTGGACATAAGTCTAGTGATGCTACAAAAATCGCACTACCAGTATACGAAAATGCTGGATTACCTATTATTTCTGCCACTAGCACCAGTATTTTACTCAAAAATCCAGTTTTCTTTAGATCAGTTCATTCAGATGAAAGTGCAGGTCAGAAACTAGCCAACTATGCTTATAAGCAACTGAAATTAAAAAAAGCCGTAATTTTTGCTAATCCTAACAGCCCATATAGTAACAGCATCAGAGAGGTATTTACAAATACGTTTGAAAAATTAGGAGGTGAGGTAGTTCGTAAACCCCTAATTGATTTAACTGCTACCACCTTTGACCCAGAAAAAGAAGTTGCCAAAAGTGTATATACTGATAAAGCAGAAATTGCTCTTTTATTTCCAAGTACAGATACAACTGATATCGCCATTAAAATTGCCCAAAAAATTACCAACAGAAATGCAAGATTAAAAACGCAAAATTTTCCCATACAAGAAGTAAAAATGTTAGCTGGAGATACCCTTTATAACTATTATCCAACCATAGAGAGCGGTGGAAAAGATGTAGAAGGTTTAATAATTGCAATACCCTGGTTTAGAGGAACACCAGCAGCAGAAGAGTTTGCTAAAAAATCAAAAGAACTATGGGGAGGAGATGTTAGTTGGCGTACAGCTACTAGCTATGATGCTACACAAGCATTTATCAACGCTTTATCAAACAATGCCTCTCGCACAACAGTATTAGAAAGATTAAAAAATGTTAATCTTCCTGCAAATGAAACATCAGGCTACCCATTTCAGTTCACAGAGGACAGAGAGCGCCAGGGAGAATCTATTCTTGTAAAAGTTCAGAACGGTAAATTTGTAGAAATTGAATCGAGATGATTAATTCATTTGGCGGATCTACTTATAGAAATATTATAGAAATTAAGTTAAGATAGTTCATCTGACGGATGTTAATTGGTGTTTTAGAGGTACGATGGAAATATGAATACTTCTTTCAAGCCTCAAAGAAATCCTTATGTTCTTGGCCGCCCAGTTAACCAAGCGTTGTTATTTGGGCGGGAATCGCTATTTGTGGATATTAGACACTATCTCCAACAGCATAAACAAGTAATAGTATTATACGGACAAAGACGCATTGGCAAGTCATCTGTTGTGCGTAATATTACTAATCAATTACAAGATTTGCAAGAGAACTTTGTTTTTGTGACATTCAGTTTAGAATATTATTCTCAACAATCATTAGGTAGAATCTTAGCAGAATTAGCAAAAGAAATTATAAGCGACTTGTCATTAGAACAAGAGAATATAAAAATACCCGAAATTACAGACCTAGAGTCAAACGATGGCGTTTTTTCCAAGGAGTTTTTACCGCAAATATATCAAGCCTTAAACGGCAAAAATTTAGTTTTATTACTAGATGACTTTGACATATTCATAAATAAACATACAGAAATATCATTAAAACTATTTTATGAAAATTTATTTTCGATAATTCATAATACCCAAAAACTTTTCGTAATTCTATTAATGGATAAAAAATTATTCAACATTTCCAAAAAAATTAGGAGTTTTGAGAATATAGTTACTGTTAAAGAAATTAAGTTATTAGATCAGAATACGACCACAAATTTAATTAATCAACCAGCCCAAAATATACTTGAGTATGGAGACGACGCGATTCAAGCTATTTTTAAGCTATCAGCAGGACATCCCTATTTTACTCAAGTAATATGTTTTGCTATTTTTAGTAGAGCGAGAGAAAATAATAAATTGGATGATAAAGTTCAAAAGGAAGATGTAGAAGCTATTATAGACAAAGCTATTGAATTAGCTGAAGCTGGGTTATCGTGGTTTTGGGAAGAGTTTTCTATCCTCGAAAAAATTGTTTTGTCAGCAGTTGCAGAGTCTCAAGAAACCTCAGAAGATTATTTAGATTTAATTAAAGCAAATAAAGCTGATCTAGATATTAATCTGATCATAAAAACGAAAGAATATTTAAAAGAGAATGAGTTTTTAGAACAAACAAAAGATGAAAAAGTTAAAATAGAATTATTCCGTAAATGGATTAGACAAACTCATCCACTCACTGAGGAAATTGGTGCATTAGAAAAATTGACTCAAAAAGAAACGCAAAGTGATGCACAATTGCCAGAAGAAAATATAACAGGACTTACGCAAAAGGGAACGAAAGTAGGGGTAATTCATGAATTACCCCTACCCAAGAATAAGGTTTTCAGTCATATCTTGCGTAAGTCCTATATAAATGAAAACAATAATATGGAACTATCTCAAATTATAGCTCAAATTATAGAGAATACAACAACTAACACAAGTAATATTCATTACGAGATTGAAGATAGGTTCTTTGCTAAACCTTACGAGATTGCAAATCAAACTACAAGTAATCATGAGGTCAATCACGAAGTAAATACACGTCAAAAAAAGCCACCGATATTAATAATAATTATTCTCGTATGTTTATCTGTTTCTACTAGTATTATATTAGCTACGATTTATCATTTATATACTCAACCTTGTCCAGCAGGAGAAAAAAAAGAATTTGGGATTTGGTGTGTAGTAGATAATAGCAGAATTAGTCGGGGCGATAAAACCCTATTCCCCAACATCACCAATATCCCTCGTGATCAAGGTATTCAAGCCTTCAAAAAGGGTGATTATCAACAAGCTGAGAAGTTATTTAAACAAGCTATACAAGCAGATAACACTGATGTCGAATCCAGAATTTATTATAATAATGCCTTAGCCCGTCAAAAAAGTTCTCCTTTTACTTTAGCAGTAGTTGTACCAATAGATAGAGAAACTAATAATATTGCTCAAGAAATATTAAGAGGTGTAGCCCAAGCGCAGAATCAATTTAATCAAAATAAAGGATTAAATGGCAGATTACTAGAAATAGTTATTGGTAATGACAGTAACAACTCTAATAAGGCTAAAGCAGTAGTGAACGCAATCATTAAAGATTCATCTATCTTAGGGGTAATAGGACATAATTCTAGTGACGTTACTAAATCTCTACTACAAGATTACGAAAAAGCCAAACTAGCAATTATTTCTCCTACTGCAACTAGCGCAGATTTAAAAAGCTCTGTTTTTTTTAGAGTAGTTGATTCTGATCAAATTACTGGTCAAAAATTAGCTAATTATGTTTCCAATAGTTTGAAATTAAAACAAGTCGTAATTTTTGCCAATCCTGAAAGTGCCTATAGCAAGAGTATTGAAGCATTTACCAATGATTTTCAAAATCAAGGAGGTGAAGTAGTTAAAAAATATTCATTTAACTCTAGTTTCTTTGGTGATGATATTGATGAAAGTATCAATACATATAAAGCAGAAGCAGCGATGCTATTTCCAGATACGAAAAATACTGGTAAAGCTATTGACATTGCTAAAGCAAATCTAGATTTTTATAAAAATAGGCCTGATCAACAAATGTTACAGTTGTTAGGAGGGGATACTCTTTATAGTTATGAAACCTTAATGCAAGGTGGAGAAGCTGTGGAAGGTATGATCTTATCAGTTCCTTGGTTTAGAGGAACACAAGAAGCACAGAAATTTGCCAAAGAGTCACAGCAACTATGGGGAGGAGATGTTAGTTGGCGTACAGCTACTAGCTATGATGCTACACAAGCATTTATAAAGGCTTTATCAAACAATGCGTCTCGTCAGACAGTATTAGAAGGATTAAAAGACGTTAATTTGTCTGCAAATGAAACATCAGGTTATCCGCTCAAGTTTACAGATAACATGGAGAGAGATGGAAAACCTGTTCTTCTAGAGGTTAAGAATGGTAAATTTGTGCAAATTGATGAATCACAAGCTAGTTTACTCGATTCTCCAGAATAAGCTCGTCTTAACTTAAAGTGATGGCGAATGATGTAATAAATTACAGATAATTGCTATTGTTCATCCTTGTGCATCAATGGACGTAAACCATTTAATCTGGCTACTATAGGAGAACCATTATGTAGGGTTTGCTGAATAAACCTAAAACCTTGATATATCAAAGGTTAGAGGCTGATAAACACAGAAATTAGTGCAAGGGTTTTGAAGGGTATACCGGAAAAAGTGTGCATTTTTTGGGATTTCAAGAG
>NZ_BJCE01000175.1:0-11406 GCF_005402885.1 Sphaerospermopsis reniformis | reverse complement strand
GTTGGTATTGAATTACTAGCAGTAGAAGCTAGAATCGTAATCGCATCTGTAGAAACCTACCTGAAATATGCAGAAGCTGTAGGTTTGACTCAGTCTGCTGCGGTACCTGCTTAATTTTGAAGTAGATATGCAATGAGTAGAATAATTATCCAATTAAAGGTAATTATTCTGCTAAACTTGGTTTGGCAATGCCAAAAAAATAAACAACAATAAAAAATTAAGGTGCAAAACAATGGCAGTTGAAAAAACTAATTCTTCCTCCAGCTTGGCAGAAGTTATTGATAGAATCCTAGACAAAGGTATCGTTGTAGATGCTTGGGTTCGTGTTTCCTTGGTTGGTATTGAATTACTAGCAGTAGAAGCTAGAATCGTAATCGCATCTGTAGAAACCTACCTGAAATATGCAGAAGCTGTAGGTTTGACTCAGTCTGCTGCGGTACCTGCTTAATTTTGAAGTAGATGTCCGAGATTAAGAATTTAATTAGGATTAAATTCTAGTACCATCACTGCTTTTTTAATGACTTTGATATGCGGAAATATAGTTTTCATGAAAGCATATCTATTAAAAAAGCAGAAACACCTGCAACTACATTCACTGAGTAAAAAACTCCGGTGAATGTAGTTGATACCAGCTTCTAATTTCTAGGAGAACTTCATGGCGGCTTTAATGGAAAGAATCCGGCAGGAGAATAACTCAATATTTGAGGAAGTAAATTTATTCCTGTCTGAGACAAAAAGCAAGCGGTTTACTCAAGCAAAAAAACAAGCAGAAGAACTGCGTCAATTCCAGCAGCAACTCAAGCAAACAACTGATGAGTTTTTGACAAATGCTGCTAAAGAACGCATTGCTCAAACTAACCAGCAAGCAAAAGAGTTGGACGAGTTCTATCAGCAACTCAAGCAAACAACCGATGAATTTTTGGCAAATGCTGCCCAAAAACGCATTGCTCAAACTAACCAGCAAGCAAAAGAGTTGGACGAGTTCTATCAGCAACTCAAGCAAGCAACCGATAAGTTTTTAGCAAATGCTGCTAAAGAGCGTATCGCTAAAGCTGAGGCACAAGCGAAAGAGTTGAGTGAGTTCCATCAGCAACTTGAGCAAACAACCGATGAATTTTTAGCAAATACGGCTAAAGAACGTATTGCTAAAGCTGAGGCACAAGCGAAAGAGTTGAGTGAGTTCCATCAGCAACTTGAGCAAACAACCGATGAATTTTTAGCAAATACGGCTAAAGAACGTATTGCTAAAGCTAATGAACAAAAGCAGAATCTGCGTCAATTCCGTCAGGATTTATTTGCGAGTGTTATTGGCAATTACCGTCGCAATTAATACTCACAATCCTGCTGACTGTTAGATAATTGGGCTATATAGTAATTCCCCCTAATCCAATAGTTGTAAAACTGTGAAGATCAGGGGGTGAATAATAAAAATCAACAATGAGTTTTGGCGTTCAACAATGATAGTCTCAGTTTATACCTGTTTCAAGCTAGAAACAACAGCTATTTGAAAAATAACTTGACTACAGTTATATAACTAAGCTCTCTGCTGGAAACTATATAGATTAAGTATAGCACATTCCAATTAGAAAAGATAGCAATCTTTTTCCCTTTTTTCCAAGTTATTTTCCAACTATCGTGAATTTATGACTATCATGAATATGAATCAGAAAAGAGCAGTTCTTCGTGTTCGCCCAGGGCAGTTTGTGGTGACACCTGCTATTGAAAAAGTAGCATCTCGGGCTTTACTTTATCTCAAGTCAGGGTTTCCCATTCACTTACGGGGTCCAGCTGGAACAGGTAAAACTACCTTAGCTCTGCATTTGGCTCATTGTTTAGACAGGCCAGTCATGTTATTGTTTGGAGATGACGAATTTAAGAGTTCAGATCTGATTGGTAGTGAATCGGGATACACTCACAAAAAGTTACTCGATAATTATATTCACAGTGTTGTAAAAATTGAAGACGAATTCAGACAGAATTGGGTAGATTCTCGACTAACTTTAGCTTGTCGGGAAGGATTTACGTTGGTATATGATGAATTTAATCGTTCACGTCCTGAAGTTAATAACGTATTGCTTTCAGCCTTAGAAGAAAAAATTCTCAGTCTTCCCCCTAGCAGTAATCAACCAGAATATTTAAATGTTAATCCCCAGTTTCGGGTAATTTTTACCTCTAATCCAGAAGAGTATTGCGGCGTTCACTCTACACAAGATGCTTTAATGGATAGATTGGTAACTATTAATATGCCAGAACCAGACGAGTTAACTCAAACTGAGATATTAATTCAAAAAACAAATCTAGATAGAGAATCTGCTTATTTTATCGTGCATTTAGTTAAATCATTTCGTCAGGCTACAGGGGCTGAAAAAACTTCTGGCTTGCGGTCTTGTTTAATGATTGGTAAAGTTTGTGCAGATAACGGTATTGTAGCAACACCAGAAAATGCGGACTTTCGGGATATTGCTATGGATATTTTATTCAACCGCACAAATTTATCTATCAGCGAGTGTACATCTATTTTGGCGGATTTGCTGAATCAAGCTTCTACAAGCGTAGCCCAGGCTTTAGAGATGATGAATGTTGATGAGGAGTTTCATAACGGTTATTCTCTAAAGGAAGTTTCCCAGCCTCAGACTGATTTAGAAACTTTAGAAAATATAGTTCCTTTTGAGAAGGAAGTTTATTATTACCTAACTGAGCATAAAAGTGAAGGAATAAATGGACTGCAAAAAGCTTTGAATCTAGACAAGAATGTAATATTCAATGCTCTTCATTCTTTAAAGCAAAAGTCTTTGGTTAACAAAGTTAATGGTCTTTATACTATTCAAGAGTTGAATCACTCGTGACTTCTACCCCAATATTGCCAACACGTCAAACAAACCCAAGTCGAACTATTACCACATCTACCCAAGGTTCGACTTTGGCGGACATTCTCGAAAGAGTTTTAGATAAAGGTATTGTCATTGCAGGTGATATATCTGTATCTATTGCTTCTACCGAACTTCTACATATTCGTATTCGCTTGTTAATTTCCTCCGTTGATAAAGCTAAAGAGATGGGTATCAATTGGTGGGAAAATGACCCTTATCTCAGCACTAAGGCGCAAAGTCTGGTTGAAGAAAACCAACTACTCCAACAGCGCCTAGAAAGCTTAGAAGCGCAAATGAACGTAATGAAATCAGCAATAGAAGAAGGGCAACTAACCTTAGCTAATACGGAAGCTAGTTTTGAGGAAGAGAACCAAGAAGTGATCCCATTATCCATAGATAGCAACATACAAGAAGAAGAGGAATCTGTCATAGAAGAGGAGCAATTTACTTTAGCTAATACGGAAAATATTTCTGGGGAAATAGACCAAGAAAGTATACCATTGTTATCCATAGATCCCCCCGTTGATGTCTAATTGCAATTTAGGAGTTATCCAAATTTAGATTAATCAAAACTGGAACTCCTGAAATTTTAATCATTGTGAAAAAAACTTAGTGGAAAAAACTTAAAGTTTTAGATGACATCATGGAAATGGTTGACACTCCAATTAATAATTCTCAAGATTTACTAACTACTGGTTCTAAATCCAAGAATGAAGCGGGTTTAGCTCCTTTATTGTTGACGTTACTAGAATTGGTGCGTCAACTGATGGAAGCTCAAGTAATTCGGCGGATGGAACGAGAATGCTTGAGCGAATTAGAGTTGGAGCGAGCAGCAGAAAGTTTACAAAAGTTGGAAGAGCAAATTTTACATTTGTGTGAAATATTTGAAATTAATCCAGAGGAGTTAAATGTAAATTTAGGAGATTTTGGTACTCTTTTGCCTCATCCAGGCTCTTATTATCCAGGGGAACCTAGCAACAATCCTTCTATATTGGAATTACTGGATCGCCTGTTAAATACGGGAATTGTTGTAGAGGGTGAAGTAGATATAGGTATAGCTCAGTTGGATCTGATTCATGCTAAATTGCAGTTAGTTCTGACCTCTAAACCAATTGGGTCAATTAAATCAGAAGCGACATATCCTTCGTAAAATAAAGTTTAAGTTTAAATACATTTTAATTAATTTGCAGATTATGAATTTTGGTCTTTATTTGTACGGTATTTTCCCTGAATCAATTTCTAATTCTCTGGAACTTAAAGGATTGGATGGACAAACTGTTCAGAGTCAAGTAGTTGATGGATTTACTTTTTTATATTCAGAAGCTTGTCAAGAAAAATATTTAGCTTCTCGCCGAAATTTATTGGCTCATGAAAGAGTGTTAGAAGAAGCAATGAAGGCGGGATTTCATACGCTTCTACCTTTGCGCTTTGGATTAGTTGTTAAAGATTGGGAAGAAATTAATAGACAACTGATCCAACTATATAAGCAGCAGTTAGAAGAATTATTTAGCAAGTTAGCAGGACAAAGAGAAGTAAGTATTAAGATTCTTTGGAATACTAAGTCTGAAGTCCAAGCAATGATGGAATCTAATCCAGATTTAAAACAGCAGCGGGACAAGATGGAGGGTAAAAACTTAAGCATGGAAGAGATTATTGGTATTGGGCAGTTAATTGAAAGTAATTTGCAGGCTCGTAAGGAAGCTGTAATTCAAGCTTTCTTGGAGGAATTAAATCCTTTAGCAACAGAGGTGATTGAAAGTGAACCGATGAATGAAGAAATGATATACAATGCCGCATTTCTCATTCCTTGGGAAAGCGAATCTGTATTTAGCGAGCGCGTGGAAACTATTGATCAGAAATTTGGCGATCGCCTACGTATTCGTTACAATAATTTTACTGCGCCCTATACATTCGCGCAGCTTGTTTCTGAGTAGTATACCTAATTTCTTGCAGCCCCAAGCTGTGATGTTAAAAAGTTGGTTTTTGCTGAAGATAACTTAAAAACTCAATAGGATTTATCAATATGTTAATGAAAATTTTACTAGCTCCCATAACCGGACCAATTGGTGGAGTTGTCTGGATTGCAGAGAAAATCCAAGAGCGTACAAATACAGAGTTTGATGCTCAAGAAAATTTACATAAACGATTATTAAGTTTACAGCTTGCCTTCGATCTCGGTGAACTTGGTGAAGAAGAATTTGAGGCTCAAGAAGAGGAAATTCTTTTAAAAATTCAAGCATTGGAAGAGGAAGCCAACAGAGATGCTGAAGCTGAAGAATTACAGCTTGTCTAAATTATCAGTACAATCCTGGCGGTGTCTAGATTGCATAGATTATTGTTTACCTGCTATAATCTCTGAAATCTTGAAACCATTTACTGGTAATGACAACGTCTGCACACAAAGTAGTGCTTCCTAGCAAAAACTTATCTGGTAATTATCTTGAGGATAAGAGTAGAAAACCCGCTCATGCGGGTTAAAGTTTAAACAAAAATTAATATTCAATCTCAAAAGTGTGGTAATTATGCGGTTCACTAGTTTCCTTTTTCTGAGATATATTTTGAACAGTTGTTGAGTGAGGTTGACGTAATCTATGAATGGTTTTTTCCGTTTCTTCGATCTGATGATTTAGAACGTCTAACCTTTGTTGGAGTACAAACATTCTTTCTTTAATTCCATATAACTCTCGTTGGATACGTTGCTTTTCAGTCACCATTTTATAAAGCTCTAATTGACTTGAAGCATCTGATTTATTTCTAGGCATCGTACTAACTTTAGCCCTAATCAAACCGCGGTTGCGAATATTTTTCATGAAAAGTACCTAAATATTTTCAACATTATAACTAGTTTTATTCAATTGTAAACGCCTAAATACTCAAATAATAGATTTTTTTTATAAATTCAGAAAATATCAAGTTGTAGTTTTAATGATTATAAAAAATTTGTCAGTCATTGGTTGTATGTCTCTATGGAAAAAAGATGGAATTAGAAAACTTCTACACTTATGCTTTTTTAGAAACTCCTAGCTTTCCCCTAACCTTGCCCCAAGGAATTGCTAGTCAAGTAGTTTTGATTAATGGTACTCAACTTTCTGCTATTGTCGAGCCTGGAATATCTTTAGAATCGTGCCAAAAAAATGATGCTGAAATTATCCAGATGGCTTTATGTCATGATCGAGTTATTTGTGAAATTTTTGAGCAAATTACAATTTTACCATTGAGATTTGGCACTTGTTTTAAGTCTCAAACAAAACTACTTAACTATCTAGAATTGCATAGCCAAGAATATCGCAAACAGCTAGAAAAAATCAAAGGTAAAGTCGAATTTTGTTTAAAACTAATTCCTCATTCCTTACCTGAAACAGAAACATTTACGGAAAAGGGGAGGAATTACTTTTTAGCTAAAAAGCAACAATATCAAAATAGACAAAACTTTACTATTGCTCAAGATACAGAAAAACAAAACTTAATTGATGTCATCAGAAATGTACATCAATTGCCAATAGTTATTCAAGACAAGCAAGAAGAAGTAAGAATTTACATTTTGGTTGGCTCTCAAGATAAAATTTTAATTTTAGAACAATTTTTAAGTTGGCAAAAAGCTTGCCCACGCTGGGATTTATCATTGGGAGATGTTCTTCCACCTTACCATTTTATTTAATGCTTATTAACTATTATTTGATTGATTTTGAAAATTATGAACCAGTACGATTCACTTAATTTACTTCTGTTTAGCGGCAAAGGCGGAGTCGGTAAAACCACCATGTCTTGCTGTTTTGCGCGTTATTGGGCGACAAAGTTCCCGGAAGAAAAAATCTTATTATTGTCCACAGATCCGGCACATTCTTTAGGAGATGTATTACTTGCAAAAGTGACAGATGATGCTGCACCAATAGCAGATTTACCCAATTTGAGTATTCAGGCTTTAGATGCTCAAAAACTGCTATTAGAATTTAGGGCAAAATATAGTCAATTTTTAGAACTATTAGTGGAAAGAGGAAGTTTAGCTGATGGAGAAGATTTAGCCCCAGTTTGGGATTTAAACTGGCCTGGCTTAAACGAACTGATGGGATTACTAGAAATACAAAGGTTACTATCAGACAAAAGCGTTGATCGCATAGTAGTTGATATGGCACCTTCTGGACATACCTTGAATTTATTGCGCTTAAAGGATTTTCTAGATGTAATTTTAAATTCATTAGAATTATTCCAAAAGAAGCATCAAGTGATCACAGAAACTTTCACAGGTAGTTATACCCGTGATGAAGTTGACAACTTTTTAGCTGATCTCAAATTTCAATTATCAGAAGGTAGAAGACTACTACAAGATAATCACTTTACAGGTTGTTTAGTAATTGCCATTGCTGAACCGATGTGTTTGGCAGAAACAGAGAGATTTTTAGAACAGTTAAAAACCTTAGATGTTCCCTACTCAGGAATATTAATCAATCGCATTTTGACAGATGCCAATATAGATCCAGATCGTTATGCAGAGCAGGAAAAATACCTACAAAAGTTCTTAAATATTTCCCAAAATCAACCAGTTTTTATTGTCCCACAACAGCCATCAGCCCCATTAGGTAATTTAGAATTAGATCATCTAGCCGCACAAATTCAAAAAATTGAGCAAGTTGAACTGGTATCTGCTCCAGTCATTACATGGCCAGTGAGAATACCACCCAGCTTTAGTGATTTTTTAGCAGCAGGATGTCAACTAATTATTGTCGGCGGCAAAGGCGGAGTCGGCAAAACTACAGTATCAGCAGCAATGGGTTGGGCTTTTGCCAATCATTATCCTGAGCAAAAAATTCGTGTTATTTCCATAGATCCTGCTCATTCTTTGGGAGATGCCTTTGGAGAAAAATTAGGGCATCAGGCCAAATTATTAGCTCCTAATTTAAGCGGACAAGAAATTGATGCTGACAGAATATTAGATCAGTTTCGTACTGATTATCTTTGGGAATTGGCGGATATGATTAGTGGTGAAGGAACAGCAACAGACACAAATGTCAATATGGCTTATCTGCCAGAGGCTTGGAGACAGATCATGTCTCAAGCTTTACCAGGAATTGATGAAATGCTATCCCTAATTACCATTATAAATTTATTAGAAAGTAACCAGCAAGATTTGATTATTTTAGATACTGCTCCTACAGGTCATCTGCTACAATTCTTAGCAATGCCCTCAGCTTTAGGAGATTGGTTATCTTGGATATTTAAGCTATGGATGAAATATCAAGACGTTTTGGGTCGAGTTGATTTCATTGGACGGCTACGTAATCTGCGCCAACAAGTTATCCAAGCTCAAAAGAAATTGAAAGACCCCAAACACACCCAATTTATAGGTGTAATTCAGGCAGAGGAAGCAATTATAGCTGAACATATCCGCTTAACAGAATCTCTGAAAAAAATGGGAATTCAACAACGCTATGTGGTGCAAAATCGCTACACTCAAAATTCAGAAATCAATCAGGGCTTATTTTCAGAACAAACGATTATTCGCTTGCCTCAATTACCCAGGTCGGTAGAACCAATAGACCGAATTAAAGGCGCGGCTGATCTTTTATTTGCATTTGAGGAACTAACCTCCAATTAAAGAACAATTTAGCCGCAACAATATTTTTGTAAGTTCATTTTAGAAAGGGATGTCATGAGTGATTTATTCAAAGGATTTGAGCAGTTCATAGAATTGGTCAAGACGTTAGAAGAAAAAATTGACAGTGGAGAAGTGAAAACTGATGTGCAGTTTAACACAAGATCCGTCAGTAGTATTCCCAGAACAGGCAATATTCCCCGTGGGAGTAGTAGCAATATAGGGACTAGTCGGATCCGCACTCCTTCCTCTCCTTCTACTTCCCCTTCTCCTTCCTCTCCAGCCGCTAATGCAGGTTCATCAGAGCCGATCATACCACCTGATTCTAATTCGGGTATGACCCTCAAAGATATCGGCGGACTGAGTGAAGTTCTCAAAGAACTCAAAGAACTAATTGCTGTTCCCTTAAAACGCCCTGATTTGCTGGTTAAATTGGGACTAGAACCCACACATGGCGTACTGTTGGTAGGACCTCCGGGTACTGGTAAAACTCTGACAGCCAGGGCCTTGGCTGAGGAATTAGGAGTTAACTATATTGCCCTAGTCGGACCAGAAGTAATCAGCAAATATTACGGAGAAGCAGAACAAAGACTGCGAGGCATCTTTGAAAAAGCAGCCAAAAATGCTCCCTGTATTATTTTTATTGATGAAATTGATAGCCTCGCCCCAGATCGCAGTGCAGTGGAAGGGGAAGTAGAAAAACGTTTAGTTGCTCAGTTATTAAGCTTGATGGATGGTTTTACCCAAACTCAAGGGGTGATTGTTTTAGCAGCTACTAACCGCCCTGACCATCTTGATCCAGCCCTACGTCGTCCAGGAAGATTTGACCGGGAAATTCAGTTTCGCATTCCAGACAACAACGGACGCAAAGAAATATTACAAGTTCTGACTCGTAATATGCCTGTGGATGATACGGTCAATTTGGAATTTATCAGCGATCGCACTGTGGGATTTGTAGGTGCTGACTTAAAAGCCGTATGTCAAAAAGCAGCTTACATCGCTTTACGCCGTCAAGTTCCTTCGATTGATGTGCAAGCTCCTGACACTATGACGGTGAATCAATCGGATTTTATACAAGCACTCAAAGAAATCAAACCAGCAGTGCTTCGTAGCATGGAAGTTGAAGTCCCCCATGTGGAATGGGAAGATATTGGTGGTTTGGAGACAATTAAGCGAACCCTACAGGAATCCGTCGAAGGAGCTTTACTGTATCCAGAACTTTACCGCCAAACCAAGGCCGTAGCACCCAGGGGCATCTTGCTTTGGGGTCCTCCGGGAACTGGTAAAACTTTATTAGCTAAGGCCGTAGCTTCCCAAGCCAGAGCTAATTTTATTGGTGTCAATGGTCCAGAGTTACTTACTCGTTGGGTGGGAGCTAGTGAACAAGCTGTGCGAGAATTATTTGCTAAAGCCAGGCAAGCTGATCCCTGTGTCATATTTATTGATGAAATTGATACCTTAGCCCCAGCACGGGGAACTTACACTGGTGATTCGGGAGTTAGTAACCGCGTAGTCGGGCAATTACTCACTGAATTGGATGGTTTAGAGACGGGGACTAATATTTTAGTGATTGGGGCTACTAATCGTCCTGATGCCCTTGACCCTGCTTTATTACGGGCAGGAAGATTAGACTTGCAATTCAAGGTTGATTTACCTGATTTAGCCAGCCGTCTAGAAATTTTGCGAGTCTACACTGAGGGCAGACCTTTGTTAGATGTGGATTTGGCATATTGGGCTGAGTCCACCGAAGGCTGGAACGGAGCAGATTTAGTTTTGCTGTGTAATCAGGCTGCTGTGAAAGCAATTCGCCGTTTTCGAGACCAAGGGGAAACAGACCCGGCTGCTATTAGGATTACTCTTGATGATTTCAAGTATTCTTATCAAATTCTAATGGAGCAGCGAACCGTTAGCTAGAGGCAAATCGGGGCAACCACGGGGGATTGCCCCTACTTTTTTTGTTAACCTCCGGGAGTCAGAAGTAAGGTGTGTTTATGTTCCTGGACGTGAGCGAATATGATCAGGTATATGGTAGCGATCGCCTAATATCTCCAACAATGGACCATTAACATCAAATTTCACCTTACTGACTGAGGCTACTAAAATATTGACTCGATAGCGATAACATCCCAAATCAATTCCTAGTAAGCTACAAAGTATAATCCGAATTGTGGCTTTATGGGAAACTACTAAAACATTACCTTCTGGGTGTTTCTCTATAATTTCAGTAATCACAGGTATTGCCCGGTTAGCAATTTCTACGGCTGTTTCTCCTCCTAGAGGTGCATTCCAAGCAGGTTCTGACAACCATTTGATATAGTTTTCTGTGTAGTTCTCTTGTACAAAGGATTTACTTTTGGTTTCCCACACACCATAACTACCTTCTCTGAGTCCTTCTCTCACCTGCATATTTATTCCCACAGCATCACAAAATGGCTTGGCAGTGGCAATGGTGCGTTTCATGGGACTAACATAAACTCCTTTCCATTGCAATTGTTTATAAACATCGGCAAAACTTTCTGCCATCTGTATTCCTGCGGTTGTCAATTCTGCATCGGTTTCACCACAGAAATTGCCATTTTGACTAAATGTTGTTTCCCCATGTCGCAGTAAATATAAATTGAGTGCCATAGGTTTGATTGCGATTGGTAATCAGGTTTATAGTGAGCGAAGTCGAACTGAATTTGTGCAAAAATAAATTACCATCAATCTTGCAATTGAATATGTGACACCAGCACAAAGTGATTAGTTAAAATGTTTTATCGAGCAAAATGTTTTATCTAGCCTTTCTACCTTAGTCAAAAAGTCATTAATTTAACCAGTATTTAGGGTTTGCTGAAAAAGTCCCTTCGTTGAGGCAGGGAATAGGGAATAGGGAATAGGGAATAGTTTTAGCTATCTGTTATCCCCAGATTTTCTAATTTATCAGACCCAAAATGCACAGTTTTT
>NZ_BJCE01000174.1:0-11424 GCF_005402885.1 Sphaerospermopsis reniformis | reverse complement strand
GGAAAATAGCCTGTGATAAAAATTGATAATTTATCGTCCGAATGCTTCGCCCTTACAGGAAAATAGCCTGTGATAAAAATTGATAATTTATCGTCCGAATGCTTCGCCCTTACAGGAAAATAACCTGTGATAAAAATTGATAATTTATCGTCCGAATGCTTCGCCCTTACAGGAAAATAGCCTGTGATAAAAATTGATAATTTATCGTCCGAATGCTTCGCCCTTACAGGAAAATAGCCTGTGATAAAAATTGATAATTTATCGTCCGAATGCTTCGCCCTTACAGGAAAATAACCTGGGACAAAAATTGATAATTTATCGTCCGAATGCCGATGCTTCCAGCACACTTCGCGAACGCCCGTACAGGAGTCAGGAGTCAGTGGTTTGACTTTGCTTTTCCCTTCTGCCTCCTGCTTTGTCATAACGACAATTTTTCACACCCACTTGGTTAACTTTTGTAAATTTGAGAACTGGGGAAAATACAGCATTTTAACTACCAATATCCTTAATATTTCGTTGTTTGCGGGATTGTAACGGAATGTTAAGAACTTTGATAAGTTTGGCGCAAGCAGCTATAAAGATTTACATTTAGTAATGTTCTGTGATTTTGAGAAAATGTTGGTTTTTTGGGTTGACATCTTGGAGTTTTTCGGTTAAATTATTTTTATTGGCTGGAAACAGCAATCTGTACCAAGAAAATTGAATACTGACTTTGCTTGTTACATCTTTGTTTCCGTAGCTTGGCGCAAATGCTCTTTGAAAGCTAAATGTAACAAGGTTTCCGTGAGTATAGGGTTTTTCATAACCTTTTCCCCGCAAGGGGATGGAAACACTCCTCTCTCGCCGTTTGCTACTTTGTTATCATCAGTTCCGGTTTTTCATAACCTTTTCCCCGCAAGGGGATGGAAACGACATAAATTCTTTTGCTCTGCCCAGGTCTTCATTGTTTTTCATAACCTTTTCCCCGCAAGGGGATGGAAACCTAGCTTTCTCGAAGTGAGCTTGGAGGTTTTCTTGCTCCTCTTGGTTTTTCATAACCTTTTCCCCGCAAGGGGATGGAAACGCCTATGACCATCAGCCAGGAGTACAGCATATCTGACTTGATGGTTTTTCATAACCTTTTCCCCGCAAGGGGATGGAAACGTTATGCTCCTGAACCCAAGCGTACATTTCCCTACTGCGGTTTTTCATAACCTTTTCCCCGCAAGGGGATGGAAACTCTCTATCTTGAATACAAGGGGATTGACTAGAGCCGTAGTTTTTCATAACCTTTTCCCCGCAAGGGGATGGAAACCCTGGGAGCTGGGAAGCTCCGTCAAGAGCGTTGAACCGTTTTTCATAACCTTTTCCCCGCAAGGGGATGGAAACCCATTAGGGGCTACGGTGTATAGACGGCTGTACTCGCCATAGTTTTTCATAACCTTTTCCCCGCAAGGGGATGGAAACAATTTTATGCAATACCTATTTTAACTACCTGGGGAGTTACATTTTTCATAACCTTTTCCCCGCAAGGGGATGGAAACAACAAAATCTTAATCTGATGCAAACCATTAAAAGTTGTTTTTCATACCTGCTTCCCCGCAAGGGGATGGAAACATTTGATAAGCTTTTTAAATATGAAATTTGCCAAAAAAGTTTTGCATCCTCATTTTCGCAATAAACCCTAGCCATTCTCAAGATTATTGCTATAAATTCTCAACTATTTAACGAGTTTTGGTTTTTTCAGCCATTGATATTGACATACACTTTTTTTCTGGTATGATATGTGTATGATCCAAGGGAGTTATATATCTTCCAATAACCAGCAGGAATTATTTTCTAACTACACTTCTTTTAATACACTTCCTAAACTATTAACTAACTTATTAATATGCTCTTTTTCATGGGTTGCCATAATTGTCACCCTAATACGACTTGTTGGTACTGTGGGAGGACGGATAGCAGGAGCAAAAATACCCGCTTCTTTTAGTTTCTTACCTGCTGTTAAAGCTGTAGCTGCATCAGGTAATTGAAAACAGAAGATCGGAGATTGGGAAGGTAAGATTTTTAAGTTAGGTGTTAAGTTAGGTGTTAACTTAGTTAAATTTTCTGTAACCAAATGTTTTAAATAATCAACATTTGACCATAATCGCTGACGGCGTTCTGGTTGTTGTTGTACTATCTGAATTGCTGCTAAAGCTGCTGCTGTGTCTGCTGGTGATAGGGCAGTAGTGTATATCCAACTAGGTGCGCGGTTTTTGAGAAAGTCAATTAATTGATGACTTCCCGCCACATAACCGCCTAAACTTCCCAAAGCTTTGCTTAACGTGCCAACTTGGATTAACTCTCTGCCTGTACAACCAAAATGATCCACACAACCCGCCCCCGTTTTTCCCATAACTCCGGTAGCGTGTGCTTCATCTATCAGCAGCATACAACTATATTCGTCTGCTAGATCCAACAGTTCTGGAAGAGGACATAAATCACCATCCATACTAAAAACGCTGTCGGTGATAATCAAACAACGTCGGTATTTTTGACGTTCTTGCTTTAACTTTGCTGTCAACGCCAGAATATCACAATGGGGATATTCTATGATGGTTGCACCGCTAAGAATTGCCCCATTTTTTAAGCTGGAATGGTTATATTGATCTGATAAAATTAAATCTCGCTTTCCCACTAAAGCAGTAATTGTACCGAGATTTGCTAAATAACCAGAACTAAATACTACAGCGTTTTCCGTTTGTTTGGTAGATGCGATCGCCTGTTCCAATTCCCTGTGTAATTCCCGATGTCCAGTGAGTAATCTAGAACCCGTGCTGCCAGTACCGAATTGTTGAATAGCTTGAATAGCCGATGTTTTTAAATTTTCATCTGCTGCTAATCCCAAATAATCGTTACTAGCAAAATTAATCACCTCTTGCCCAGATAACAGCACAACAGCACCGGGTAGACTGCCAATAGTTTGTACAGAACGATACCAATCAGCCCGATGAATAGTTGTTAGTGATTCCTGTATCCAAGCGTAAGGATTTTTATTCATTACTCAGAAACGAAACAAACTAATTTTCAACACAAATAAACCTAAAATTGACCGATGACTCACGCAAAATACCTCTGTAACCTTCTTTCCTTTGTGTCCTTTGCGTACTTTGCGGTTCGTTAACAAGAACTTTCAACCCTGTCACCTGTCAAGAGTCACCTGCCACCTGCCATCTGAACTGCTTCACTACTGCTAAGATGAGCGATCGCTTGTTTAATCCAATCCTCCACATAGGCATCTTTAGTTAAACCAATATCTTCGCTAACAACGTGCAAAGCATGACTAACTTCATGGGGAGTGTAACCCAAAGCAAAGAGAGTCATTTGCACTTCTTCCAAAATACCTGGTGCTGGACCACCGGTAGCCACAAAAAACCCTGCTGACTTACGCCACTCAATCAGTTTACTTTTGAGTTCTAAAGATAAGCGTTCAGCAGTTTTCTTACCCACACCAGGGGTTTGAATGAGCATATTAATATTAGCAGCAATGATCGCCTGTACTAACTCTGGTAATTCCAAAGTATCCAAAAGAGCGATCGCTAAAGCTGAACCAATACCACTTACAGACAGCAGGTGACGAAATAAATCTCTTTCCGCAGGGGAAGAAAACCCATAGAGTACAGGAACTTCTTCCCGAATCTGGTAATGGGTAAAAATTTGTACCACATCACCAGTATTACTTAATTGGTTAGCGAGACGTTGGGGGATTTGTAAATCATACCCCATGCCATTTACCTCTAACGTGAGAATCGTGCGATTCGCGCTAACCGTTTGCACACCAGCCACAATACCTTTGAGATAGCTTATCATTTTAGGAACTTAAAGTATTTTAATCCTTCCATAATCCCCGCAGCACAATGCTTTTGTGCTAAGTAACGATATTCAGCAGGATACTGATTGTGCCATTGTAGTAATTCTGGTCTAGCATTACCGACAATGATACCCCGTTCCTCACCTACTGCGAATAAAGCAATATCATTACCTGAATCACCACAAACAACAGTCTGCTCGGCTGCAAATTGCCACTTTTGTCGTAGAAACTGCATTGCTTGACCTTTATCGCTGGTAAGGGGCAAAATGTCAAGGTCTATACCGCTACTATAAATTAATTTTATATTAAGTTGAAGTTTTTGCAATTCTGCCTCAAGTTGTGGTATAATACTTGCAAGTTTTTCTTCTAAGAAAAAACTGACCTTAAAAAGACGTTGTTCGGATTCTGGTTGTAATTCCAATTCGGGGAATTTTTGGGTAATATCCAGTATAGATTCCCTTTGCCATCCGGGAGCAAGAATTTTTGACCATTGGGGATCGGGAGTATCGCTACCATCGAGATAAATCTCCGTACCCACAGATAAAACCAGTGCATCAGGTTGGATGAGGTTCTTTTCCTGTTGGAGTTCGCGGTAGAGAAGGGGAGAGCGTCCTGTGGAGTAGACTATTTTTGTACCATGTTGTTGACGATGATTTTCGAGGCGATCGCTCAATTCTAGCAAAGCTTGATCATCACCAACAAGAGTATTATCTAGATCAGTTACAAATAAAAACTTAGTCACAGCGATATCCTCAACTTGCGTGGTTATTGACATCAATACTTGGAAAGATTATCGCAGACTGAGGAAAATTTAACATTTTTTATCAGAAGTGAGGAGTCAGTAAGGGTGTAGCACTGCTAAACCCGTACAGGAGTCAGAATATTTATTTATGACAGGAATCTATAAAAGCAACTTTTTTGATCATAATTCCATCAATTATCTTCTTACTTTGCACCTTTGCTTCTTGGTGCCTTTGCGCGAAACTTTAATACCAAGTATAATTAAAATAACGCTATTGAATAAGTGAATAAAAATCATGACTGAACAACTTTTAGACAAAGTTGATGATCACTATATTCCAGATGCTAATTTACTGATTACAGAAGACGATACACCTGTGGATAACTTTCCATCTGCAAAACAACAACGACTTTTAGTTAGTTCGCTTTACAGTGATTTAGAATTACAACCTTGTTTAATAGAAGCCAATGTAGGAATTTATCATACCGATGGAGAACCTGCAATAGTACCCGATGTCTTTATTAGTTTTGATGTGCAAACTCCCGAAGAATGGTGGAAAAAACAAAATCGTTGTTACATGGTGTGGAAATTTGGTAAATCACCAGAATTAGTCATGGAAATAGTTTCTAACCAAGAAGGTGAAGAACTCACCAAAAAACTGAAAATATATGAAAGAATGAAAGTCAACTATTATCTAGTTTACGATCCGAATCAAGAACTAGGAGAAGATCAATTACACATTTATCAATTAGTCGGTAGACATTATGCAAAAACCTCAGAAACTTGGTTATCAGATATTAACTTAGGTGTGACATTTTGGGAAGGAGAATTTGAAGGAAGAAATGATATTTGGTTACGTTGGTGTGATCAACAAGGAATGGTAATACCTACAGGTGATGAACGTGCTGCAAGGGAGAAATTAGAAAAAGAAGAAGCACAAAGACGCGCCCAAGAAGCCGAAAATCGCGCTCAATTATTAGTGCAGAAATTGAGAGAATTAGGAGTAGATCCTGATACAATTTAAAAGATGTTGGTAACGGGTAATGGGTAATGGGTAATGGGTAAATAATTATTTCCTATTTCCTATTCCCTATTCCCTAACTTTAAGGAATACCCGCTTGTTGAAAAATTTGTTCTGCTGAAATTACCAAACCTGGAAATAGAGAATCTTCTAAACTATCATTACCCCGTTTTGTTTGGGGACGTGCATCAGGATAAAATATAGTTACCGTTTTCGCTTTCGGATCTATTACCCAAACCCTCATTACACCTGCATCTAGATAATTTGTAGCTTTGGCACTCATTTCTCCAAAAGATTGATCAGGTGATATAATTTCTATAACTAAATCAGGAGAAATAGGACAAGCTTCATTTTCAATGACATCACTCAGAAAACGGGAATAAGAAACATATAATAAATCTGGAACAGGGACCCAATCTTTACTGCAAAGTTTTAAAATAACTGCCCATTCTATACCTACTTCCCCTTTATTTTCTGCCCATTGTGTGAGAATTAAACATAATGCAATAGTTAATCGAGAATGGAATCTTTTTGGTGACATTTTTGCTTTTGCTTCCCCGTTAACTAATTCATAAGTGATATCCTCTTCTGGAAGGTTGAGAAATTCTTGTAGTGTCAGTTGATTTTTAATAGCAATCATAAGTTTGTCAGAATCATAATGTCCAGGATTTTAGGATTTACAGGATTTGGTTTATCTGTGCTTATCTGCGTTCATCCGCGTTCTATTTTTGATATTTTTTATTTTTTATTGATGGTAGATAACTTTTTTTAACGAACCACAGAGGCACAGATGACACAGAGAAAAAATTAAAGTTAGTGAAGTTTAGATGTCTGCTTTTTTGGTTAATCTTGATTATATCAGATATTATTTTTAAGGATATAAAATAACATCCTGTACATCCTTAAATCTTAGATATCATCTCAACTTCACTTGATAACCCACCAAATTCATTTTCTGGGTAATCGGTAATAGGTAATGGGTAATTATATTTTTCCCAATCGCCAATTACCAATTACCAATTACCTAAATCTCACAACTTAACTCATCAGCTTTTTGCGTAAACTTGCGATTTTCTCGATAGTCTACCCTACAATCTATAACAGCAGGGACATCTTGAATTAAAGCTTCTTTTAAAACAGGAATTAAATCAGTTACAGACTCAACGCGATAACCTTTTAAACCCATACTTTCCGCTAATTTAACAAAATCAGGATTACCAAAATGGACAAAAGCAGCGTTACCTTTACCAAATTGATTTTCCTGTTTCCACTCAATTAAACCATAGCCACCATCATTAAAAATTAAGGTGACAAAAGCAGTACCCACCCGCAAAGCTGTCTCTAATTCTTGACAGTTCATCATAAAACCACCGTCACCGGTGACAGCAACAACTTTACGATTGGGATAGACTAATTTAGCAGCTAAAGCGCCAGGAATAGCAATTCCCATTGCTGCAAAACCATTAGAAATAATGCAAGTGTTCGGACTATGACAATGATAATGTCTAGCCATCCACATTTTATGTGCGCCGACATCAGAAATTACAATATCATCGGGTCCCATTACCTGCCGCAAATCATAAATTAATTTTTGTGGTTTAATGGGAAATCCATCATCATTGGCATATCTTTCATAATCTGCGCGAATATTTGGACGTAAACTAATAGCATAAGGATTAGGTTTACCTTGTCTATCAGCGACTTTTAAAATTTCATTCAGTGCATCAGAAATATCCCCTACTACTTCCACTTTGGGAATATAACTACTATCAATTTCTGAGGAAGTAGCTGCAATATGGACAATGGGAATATTACCTTCAGGATTCCATTTTTTAGGAGAAAATTCGATTAAATCATAACCAATTGCTATGACTAAATCTGCATGATCAAAACCACAGGTGATAAAATCTCTTTGTTGTAATCCTACAGACCATAACGCTAAAGGATGGGTATAAGGAATTACTCCTTTACCCATGAAGGTATTAACAACAGGAATATTTAATTGGGTAGCAAATTGGGTTACAGCGTCACTAGCTTGGGCGCGAATTGCTCCATTTCCTACTAAAATGATCGGGTTTACTGCTTGGGAAATAACCGCAGATGCAGCGCGAATACTAGCAAAAGCTGCATAGGTTTTTTCAATGTGATCTCTTTGTAAAGGTTTGCCTTCTACGGGCATGGCTGCAATATTTTCTGGTAAGTCAATGTGAACAGCACCAGGTTTTTCAGTTTGCGATCGCTTGAAGGCTTTTCTGACTACTTCTGGTGTAATACTCGGTCTAACTATCTGTTTATTCCACTTAGTAACCGGGGCAAACATAGCCACCAAATCTAAATATTGATGAGACTCAATGTGCATTCTATCTGTTCCCACTTGTCCGGTAATAGCTACTAATGGCGCACCATCCAGGTTAGCATCAGCTACACCAGTCATTAAATTTGTCGCCCCTGGACCAAGAGTAGAAAGACAAACCCCCGCCTTACCAGTTAACCTCCCATAAACATCGGCCATAAATGCAGCACCTTGTTCATGACGAGTGGTAATAAATTGAATGGAGGATTGTTTTAAAGCTTCTAAAACGTGCAGGTTTTCCTCACCAGGTAAACCAAAAACGTACTGTACACCTTCATTTTCTAAACACTGTACCAATAATTCAGCAGTATTCATGATTATTTCCTCAAAGTAATAATTAAAGGAGTCAGGAGTCAGGAGTCAGGAGGAAGAAGAAAGAATGAATTTTTAAACTTTTGCCTTTTGCCTTTTGCCTTTTGCCTTTTGCCTTTTGCCTTCTTACTGTCACCTGTCACCTGTCACCTGTCACCTGTCACCTGTCACCTCATCCAAACTGTCTTGATATTCACAAATTCATGAATACCTTGAATACTTAACTCTCTTCCATATCCAGAACGTTTAATACCCCCAAAAGGTAAACGCGGATCAGATTTAACCATGCCATTAATAAATACTGCCCCGGCTTCAATTTCTTGAATGAGGCGATTTTTTTCTGCTTCATTATTTGTCCAGGCACTTGCACCTAAACCAAAGGGTATATCATTAGCTAATTTGATCGCTTCATTAATATCCCTAACTCGGAATAATAAAGCCACTGGTCCAAAAAATTCTTCCTTTGCAATAGGATTTTCTACCGGAATATCTATAATAATAGTAGGTGGGTAAAAATTGCCAGGTTGATCTTTTAAAGCATTACCACCTGTGAGGACTTTAGCACCATTTTCTACCGCAATTTTCACCTGATTTTCTAAATCTTGGAGAATATCGGGTGTTGCTAATGGTCCAATATCTGTATCATCAGCCAAAGGATCACCGATTTTCAAAGTTTGAAATTTTGCTAAGAGCATTTTTTCAAACTCATCGGCAATTTGATCAGCAATAATAAACCGTTTCGCTGCTATACAAGATTGACCATTATTGATCATTCGTGCGGTGACTGCGGTGGCTACTGCTAATTCTAAATCAGCACTTTCTAAGACTATAAAAGGGTCACTTCCCCCTAATTCTAAGACAGTTTTTTTAATTTGTTTACCAGATGCAACCGCTAAAGAAGCACCTGCGGGTTCACTTCCAGTTAATGTAGCAGCTTTGATCCGATCATCTGCCATTAAATCAGCTACTTTTGTAGCACCAATTAATAATGTTTGAAAAACTCCTTTGGGAAAACCTGCACGGTGGAAAATATCTTCTATTGCTAAGGCACATTGGGGGACATTAGAGGCGTGTTTGAGTAAACCTACATTGCCCGCCATTAATGCTGGTGCTGCAAACCGGAAAACTTGCCAAAAAGGAAAATTCCAGGGCATAACGGCGAGAATAACCCCCAATGGTTGATATTTTATAAAGCTGTGACTAGCATCGGTTTTAACTGTGACATCAGCTAAGAAACTGGCGGCATTTTCGGCATAGTAACGACAAACCAGGGCGCATTTTTCCACTTCTGCGATCGCAGATTTTAAGGTTTTACCCATTTCCAAGGTCATGATTTTGGCAAAATCAGCCTTTTCCTGTTCTAAAATATTCGCTGCTTGGAGTAACCATTGCGATCGCTCCTCAAAACTTGTCTGACGATACTCCTGAAAACTTTGTTGGGCTAATTCCACTTTAGCCGCTATTTCACCATCCTCAAGCGGTTTAAATACTTTCAGAGTTTCCCCCGTAGTGGGATTAATGGTAGCAATAGCCATTCCCTGATCTCCTGTTAAAAACTAACTTCAGGTAGTTTCCTAGTGTTACACACATTCACGATAGCAGCTACCATCAAAATTGGGTTCCGAATTTTCTGACAGCATTTGATAAGTAGGGTTTGCTGAAAAAGTCTTGTCGTGGAGACAGGGAACAGGGAACTCTTAACAGGGAACAGGGAACAGTTTCAAGAGTTCGATGGGAGCGATTTTTTCTTTAAGTAGGAATTAAGTGCAAGGTTTTTTAGTTTCTCCCCCGCAAAAGCTTGCACTTTTTTAACTTCCAGCAGGCTAAGACCCTTTACCTATAATCTTTTCATGTTTATTCAGCAAAACCTACCTAAAGCTTTCTAACGTTAGTGACTCAGATCATCTGTGAGGCAGAATTGTCAACTTGCTACTTGGGCGATCGCCTCTGCTTACAGTCCCGACTTTTAACTAGTCAATTTCTACTCAAACCACTCATTTACTACTCAAAAAAGCCTGGAAACCGTTGTCAAATCAATGTGGTGGAATTTCTAAAGGTATATTACCTAAAAGTCCTTTGCGAAAATCGCTAACTAAAGTTCTAGCAGCGCGTTCAACATCTCCTTTATAACGATGTTCTGCGAGAACGTGCAAATATTCTTCTCCTGTGTGAATAATAGAATCAACTTCGTAGCGTGAAAGTAATGGGTGTGGTGGTAATAAATGAGGATGGCTTTCTTGCAGTTCGTTTAAAATATCTACAAAAGCAGCCGCCACTAATTGATTATCATAGGATGCTTCGCCAATATCATCACAAATTGCTAATTTGACTGCGGCTGCTTGATCATCTAATCTAGCAGGAATAACACCAGGTGCATCTAATAATTCTAATTGTTCAGAAATTCGCACCCATCGTAGTTGACGAGTCACCCCCGGACGCGCAGCACTTTCAACAACCCGTTTTCCTAGCAAGCGGTTAATTAATGCTGATTTTCCCACATTAGGAAAACCAATCACTACCGCACGCACTGGACGGGGTAACATTCCTCTTTGTTTTCGGCGTTCATTCAATTCTACCCCGGCTGCTTGCGCTGCTTTAGCTATGGCTGTGATACCTTGACCATGTTGAGCATTAGTAAAATAAGGGACTTGTTCTTGGCCTTTAAACCATTCTACCCACAGCGATCGCACTTGGGGGTAAATCATATCTAAACGGTTAATTACTAACACCCGCGACTTACTCCCCACCCATTCATTCATTTGCGGATGGTTTGTAGCTAAGGGAATACGTGCATCCCGCACTTCTAATATCACATCTACCCTTTTTAACTGTTCTTTGAGATTTTTTTCAGCTTTGGCAATGTGGCCAGGATACCATTGAATAAGATTTAATTTGTAATTTTGTGTGATGGACATTGGTGATTGGTGATTGGTGATTGGTGATTGGTGATTGGTGATTGGTGATTGGTGATTGGTGATTGGTGATTGGTGATTGGTGATGGGTGATTGGTGATTGGTGATTGGTGATTGGTGATTGGTGATTGGTGATTGGTGATTGGTGATGGGTGATTGGTGATTGGTGATTGGTGATGGGTGATTGGTGATTGGTGATAATTGTGGTCTTTAGTTTTGCCAAGAGAATTTAAGTAGGCGTTTAATTTTGGG
>NZ_BJCE01000173.1:0-11534 GCF_005402885.1 Sphaerospermopsis reniformis | reverse complement strand
AAAAGTGTGCATTTTTTGGGATTTCAAGAGATGGCAAAGAAATTTTCAAATCTCCTCCTGACTCCTGACTCCTGACTCCTGACTCCTATGCCCTCACGGAAAGACTTTCTCAGCAACCCCTAAGTATTGACCAACCATTTACAAATCTCATTTGTTTATCTGTAGAAAATCGTATAAAATTTATGTCAAATCCAACTCTGAAAGCAAAATATTGGTGGTGGGTATTCGCCACAACTATTGCCATTGTTATTGGTTTTTTCTTGGGTTTATTTTCTAGTTTACCGGCAATCAATTCTTCTTTATCTGCTATTTCCGGTTTTTGGGGTGGTGCGTTGGGTGGTTTATGTGTGGGTATTGCCCAAAAGTTAGTTTTACGCCATCAATTATCTGCTAAATGGATATTAGCCACTACTTTTGGTTTCAGCATTGGTTGTGGTATCGGTAGCCTCATACTTGTTATGACTTCTAATGGTATTATTAGCTCAATTTTTGGCTTAGTCAGTGGTATCATTTCCCTGAGTTTTGCCCAAGCACGAACGATGAAATGGCAGAAAAATAAGACTCTTAAATGGTTAATTGCCAATTCTATTGGTGTTACAGTGGGCGCAGGTATAGGGGTATTAGCTTGTATTATCGCTGGTGTTATTGCTGGGCAAATAGTCAGAGGAGGTTTAGAAACTCTAGGGACAATTTTGCTTGCGGCTACAGTAGCAGGTAGTTTAGTGATGGGATTAACTTACGGTGGCATTACTGGTTTATTTTTGATCAAATTATTGCCAAATCTTCAGACTATGGGTGTAGATTCTGAAAATTTGTAAGTGGTAAATAGGGTTTTATGGGAATGAATTATGGCAGGATCTATCTTACTGTAAATTTGAGGCAGAGCCTCGATTAAGCATTCCCAGTCTCTGACTGGGAACGAGCAGTAATTAATTTTTTAGTGGTTGTTTATGTTAATGTTGTAGTCACTTTTTGTACTTCCTCAATTGATAATGCTAAAGCTTGGGCAATTTGTTCAACAGTTAAACCCATTTGCAATAATTTGGGTATAGCTTCTTTTCTCGCTTGTTCTGCTTGTTCTGCTCGTTGACGTTCAGCTTCTTCTGGTAACAGAACTAAGTTTCCTTGTTGATCATAAAATCTTAACCAAGTGGCGGTTTCTCTTGTTAGTATTCCTTGCCAATTTCCTAACCAAAATTCTAATGTTTCACACCATAACCAGCCTTTTTCATTAGCTGTTAAAGGTTGATAAACAAAATGATTATCTAAATGCCAACCTTTTAAGGAGTGAGGATCAAAAGGATCATAAACAAAATAATCTCTAGTTTTAAAGATGTTTTGATAAAGTTCTTTTTTGAGAACCAAATCTACATTCTTAGTTGAGGGAGACATTAATTCAATAATTACATCTGGGTAGCGTCCTTGTTCTTCCCAAACTACCCAACCTTGACGAGTTTCTTTATTGGGGACATTCAAAACAACAAAAAAATCTGGACCACGAAAATCTTTATTTCTCAGTTGTTCACTACTATAGTAGATAAACATATTCCCGCCAACAAAATAATCTTGACGGTCTGACCATGCTTGTTGTAAAGAATAAATTAAAACATTCATGGCGATGCGGTGGCGGTTACTTTCCAAGGGAACTCCATCATCAAATATTAAATCGGTTGGTGGTAGGGGGGGTTCGTAGTCTGGGATAACCTCAACTGGTGGAGTCTGATTTTCTGTAATATTCGTTAACATGACATCACCTGAGACTATTGACATATTTATCTATGATCTTAGCTGTCAATTGATAAGTATTCAGCCATCAGCTATCAGCTTTCAATGCTAAAATACAAAGAACAATCACAAATGCACAGAGTGTAAATTTACTCAATTAATGCTGCTAAATCTTTGTTTCTGCCATTATAAGCTGATTACTGATTACTGATAGCTGAATGCTGACAACTTCTCAAGTTATGGTAGGTAAGTGTTGACGATTTTTCCACTATGCCACAAGTAATTATTGCCTCTGGTTCTCAAATATCTGCGGATGCTGGTGCTGCTGTTGCTAACCAAGGAGGTAATGCGGTTGATGCTGCGATCGCTGCTACTGTTGTTTCTATGTGTACTGATTTGGGGGTGATGGCTGCCGGTGGTAGTGGTTTTATCACTATCTGGCCAGCTAATGCTGATCCTATTGTCATTGATGGTTATGCAGAGATGCCAGGAAGAGGTTTAGAAGATGAGCGTTTTGTCCAGGGTATTCGGGAAGTTTTCTTTGATTATGGTGGTGAAATTAGTACGGTGCTTGGTTATGGTAGTATTGCCACTCCGGGAATGTTTGCGGCTTTGGGCAAGGCTTGGGAACAGTACGGAAATATACCTTGGGCTGATGTGGTAGCACCTGCACGAAAATGGGCTAAACAAGGTTTTCCCCTTTCTGGGGGTGCGGCGGAATATTTACATTACACCCATGCAGCTATTTTTGGGTGGCATCCTGACAGCTATAAGACGCTACACCATGAGGATGGTACTCCCCTACAACAAGGGGAAATTGTTCATGTTCCTGGACTAGCTGAGAGTCTAGAATTGATTGCCCAGGAGGGGGTACGGGCTTTTTATACTGGGGAATTAGGAAAGCGGATTGTTGCGGAAATTCAGGAAAATGCAGGTTTGTTAACGGCGGCGGATCTGGCTGCTTATGAGGCGGTAGAGCGATCGCCTATTTGCATTAATTTTGATCATTGGCAAATTGCAACTAATCCTCCTCCCGCTGTGGGTGGTGCTTGTTTGGCGGCAATGTTGTTACTTTTAGATGATAATTCTGTGCAAGAATGGAATTTAACGACTGTTAAACAAATGGTAGAGGTGCAACACGCAGTTTTAAACTACCGCAACCATCATCTTGATTTTAGCAGCGATCGCACTGGGGAAACTGCAAAACTCCTAGAATTAGCCCGTGTGGGAAAACCGCAAACTCTGTTATCTTCACCTTCAACTATTCACATTTCCACCGTTGATAGTAACGGTTTAGCTTGTTCTATTACCGCTTCTGCTGGTTATGGTTCGGGAGTGATGGTTGGTGGTACTGGGTTTTGGTTGAATAATTCTTTGGGAGAAATAGAATTACATCCCCAAGGATGTCACCATTTAAACCCAGGAATGCGTTTAACTTCTAATATGTCCCCAACTATTGCTAGATGTGCTGATGGTAGGGTTTTAGCTATTGGTTCTCCTGGTGCTTCTCGTATTACCACAGCCATAGCTCAAGTATTGCTGAATTTTGTTCATTTGGGAATGTCATTAGAAGAGGCGATCGCCCATCCTCGTCTTCATGTTGAAACTAGGGATGGTAAACCTACTGTAGTCATGGAAGCTGGTATTCCCAAGGATGAAATAGGGGGTTTTATTACCCATTGTTTCCCTAAACTCTCTATGTATTTTGGCGGAGTGCAGGCCACTTTATGGCATCCCCAACATGGTTTATCTGCTGCTGCTGATCCCCGTCGTACTGGTGGGGTTGCTAGGGGTGGTAATTGACAATTGACAATTGACAATTGATAATTGTTTCATTAAAGGTTTAAAACCTACCCTTGAAAGGGGAAAAAGCCAAAAATTCTGCTTTTGAAATCCTCTGAATTTCAGGGATAGGTAATTGTCAATTTTTAATTGTCAATTATAGGAGCATCCTAAATGTGTAAGTTTATTTTTATCTCACACAGCAAATTACCCCAGGCTTTATTTGATTGAACCGCAAGGGACACAAAGTACACAAAGGTAAAAGAGTTGGAGAGAGTTTTTGGTGTTGCTGCATTTATTTTTTCTTATTTTTTCAAAATTTGGATGCTCCCTCAATTATCAATTATCAATTATCAATTATCAATTGATCACCAACTCTTGCAACACCTGCTGTAAATCACTTGTTAACTCAGATACCGCTTGTCTTGCACCTACTCGACTACCTTTATAGGTGGGATAACGTTCAGATACAGATATTGGTTTACCTACGGAAATTTTGGCTTTTTGTTTACCTAATTCTGGACGGTTTAAAGGATTATTACCTTTAATTTTATTCACCATATCCCATAATAGTAAAGTCGTTTCAGCAAATCTTTCTACTGTGGGTTTTTCGCGGATATAAGTACCAGAAACTGCTACAAAACTTTCTACTAATCTCATGTGCCACATCCGAAAATAAGCTTCTTCGGCGATTCTATCCCCTAGACTTTTCTCAATGGTTGATAATGATTTCATATCTTTAAAATCTTCCCTAAATATATAATTCCATCCGGCTTGTTCTACCCTTCTACATCGATCATTCCAATTACCTCTTGATGGTAAATCAAAATATTGTTCAGCAATGAATAACGCTATATTCATTACAGATTGTAATCGGTAAGCTAAGGCTTCATTTCTATCTTTAATTTCCCCATTAGTAATCTTTTCATCTGGCAAGGTTTGATGATAAAATTTGCTGTAAAAATTCTCCATGATAGCTAATAATTGTTCTGCCAAAGTCAATAATCGGGGATAAAGTAACTCAAAGGAACTACTATTATTAGCTGATTGAAAATTTAAACCACTCGCAATTTCTAACTGAGTTAATAAATTGGCGATCGCATCCCAAGGTTCATCAACATAACTATATTTTAACCCAATTGGGACAATTAAAACTTCTTCATTTCTCCCTGCTTTTTGTAAATCTTCTACACACCAAAAACCCATTTGAGCAATACCCGGTTCTAAAGGGCTAATAATTTCTGATAAACCATTAGTAGCACCTTCGGGAGCAGCGGCCATGGGGAACTTACCATTAATATATAAATCTCTGGCAGAACGCAACCCCATCCAGTCAGCTTTACCTCTTTGAATAGGAGTACCACCTAAATTAGCAGCTAACCAACCTATATATTTACCAGCCCATAAAGGAATACCCCGATCATAAATAAAATGGGCATGAATGGGATATTGTAAATTTATATTTTGCTGTTTTGCTACCTTGGGTAAAAGCTGAGAAAATAAATAAGTTAAACAAAAAGGATCTTCTGTTTTTGGATGACGAAACGCTAACATAAACCGAATTTTCCCAGCTTGAAACTGATCATAAAGCTCCGCTAAAACTTCTACATTTTCTGCTTCAATTTGGTTAATGGGAGTTTTCCAGCTGATCCAGTGGGGTAATAACAAATGTACGCATTTTAACAACAAGGGGTTAAAGGCTGGGGGGATAAATTCTAAGGGTGGTTGCGCCTGATACATAAAATATAAGAAGATAGAGGACAGGAGATCATCGTAGGGGTGAAGCATTTGGGAGAACAATTATTAATTTTTTGCCCAGGCTATTTTCCGAATGCTTCGCCCGTACAGAAAATAAAGGAATCAGGAGATCAAGGAGTATGCAGTTAGAAGAACTCACCAAAGGTAGTTTAATCAAAGGTATATTACCAAATCAAATCATCACAGTTATAGATGTTAAATGGTGTGGCAGTAATGCCGTAGAATTAACTTATAAAGATGCTAACGGCCATCTGGGAAATGAATTAATTTACCGGGAAACAGAAACAACTTTAGAAATTGTCACCCAAAACCGTCCTTGGAATTTTACCGCCGATGGTTATTTATTGCGTTTAGTTTCCGAAGCACAAAGAATAAAATTAGCTCATCTTTTTGATCCTCTTCTCGCTGTTCATACCTCCCTAGTTGAACCTTTACCCCACCAAATTACCGCAGTTTATGGTGAAATGTTACCACGTCAACCGTTGCGTTTTCTTTTGGCAGATGATCCTGGTGCGGGTAAAACCATTATGGCAGGTTTATTAATGTCAGAATTGAAATTGCGGGGAGATTTACACAGATGTCTAGTAGTATCTCCTGGTAGTTTAACAGCACAATGGCAAGATGAACTCAGTAAACGCTTTCATTTAAATTTTGAAATTCTCACTCAGGAACGTTTAGAAGCGGCTCGTACTGGTAACGCTTTTACAGAAATACCTTTAGTTATTGCTAGGTTAGATCAACTCAGTCGCAGTCAAGATTTACAAGCTAAATTATCACAAACTGATTGGGATTTAATCATTTGTGATGAAGCACATAAAATGTCTGCATCTTTTTTTGGGGGGGAAGTTCGGGAAACTAAACGTTATAAACTCGGTAAATTACTTTCTACTGTTACTCGTCATTTTTTATTAATGACTGCTACTCCCCATAACGGTAAAGAAGAAGATTTCCAATTATTTATGGCGTTGTTAGATGGTGATAGATTTGAAGGTAAGTTTCGGGATGGTGTTCATGTTTGTGATCCTAGTGATTTAATGCGAAGATTGGTCAAGGAAGATTTATTTAAATTTGATGGCACAAAATTATTTCCTGAACGTTTAGCTTATACTGTAGATTATGAATTATCAGATTTAGAAGCACTCCTTTATAAACAAGTCACTGAATATGTCAGAGAAGAATTTAACCGAGCGGAAAATTTAGAAAATCTCGGACGTAAAGGTACAGTCGGCTTTGCTTTAACTATTTTACAACGTCGTTTAGCATCTTCACCAGAGGCTATTTATCAATCTTTACATCGTCGTCGAGAACGATTACAAAAACGGTTAAGGGAGGAAGAAATTCAAAAACGCGGTGCGGAGGTAGTTAACAGTTGGGAATCAAAAATTGCAGATTGGGAAAATGTGGTAGAATTTGAAGAAGATTTACCCAGTGATGAGCGAGAAGCAACGGAAGAAGAAGTAGTTGATCAAGCTTCCGCAGCGCGAACCATTGCGGAATTAAAAACCGAAATTAATCAATTAGAAAGATTAGAAAAAATCGCTTTGCGGGTGCATCGTAGTGGTACTGATAAAAAATGGGAAGAACTTTCTCAACTGTTACAAAACCAAGCGGAATTATTTGACACTCGTGGTTATCGGAGGAAGTTAGTAATTTTTACCGAACATCGAGATACTTTAAATTATCTGCAAGATCAGATTAGTAAACTATTAGGAAAACCCGAAGCAGTTGTGATTATTCATGGGGGAATGGGTAGGGAAGAAAGACGGAAATCAGAAACAGCTTTTACCCAAAATCCTGATGTGCAAATTTTGATTGCTACCGATGCAGCGGGGGAAGGAATTAATTTACAAAGAGCGCATTTAATGGTAAACTATGATTTACCTTGGAATCCTAATAGATTAGAACAAAGATTTGGCAGAATTCACCGCATTGGACAAACAGAAGTATGTCATTTATGGAATTTAGTCGCCAAATCTACCCGTGAAGGTGATGTTTATTTAGCATTATTGAAAAAGCTGGAAATTGAACAAAAAGCATTAGGTGGAAAAGTCTTTGATGTATTAGGTAAAGCTATTGATGGGGTACAACTGCGAGAATTATTAATTGAGGCTATTCGTTATGGTGATTCTCCAACAGTGAAAGCAAGATTAACTGAAGTTGTAGCCAAATCTTTAGATCATCAACGTATAAAACAATTATTAGCAGAAAAAGTCCTAGTTCGCAATACTTTGGATATTTCCAGAGTCCAAGAAATTCGTGCGGAAATGGAACGCGCAGAAGCTAGAAAAATTCAACCTTATTTTGTCAGTGCTTTCTTTATTGAAGCTTTGCAAAAATTAGGAGGAAGCATTAAAGAAAGAGAACCAAACCGCTATGAAATTACCTATGTTCCCGCTGTAATTCGTAACCGAGGGCGGGTTATTGGTATGGGAAATGTGATCTTAAATCGTTATGAACGGGTATGTTTTGATAAAAAATTAATTAGTATTCCTGGTAAACCTTTAGCTGCTTTTATTTGTCCGGGAAATCCCCTTTTAGATACTACCATAGATTTAATTTTAGAAAGGTATCGTCATGTTTTGAAAGAGGGGAGTATTTTAATTGATGAAAATGATCCAGGTGAGGAAATTAGAGCTTTAATTTATTTAGAACATTCCATCCAAGATGCACGTACCGATATTAATGGTAATCGTCGCATTATTTCTCGGAGAATGCAATATGTAGAAATCTCTGAATCTGGAAAAGTGGGAAATGCGGGTTATGCACCTTATTTGAATTATCAACCAATTGGCGAAACTGAGCAAACATTGATAGAAGAAATGTTAGAAGGAAAGTTAGAAAGTTCTTGGTTACTCAATGATTTGGAAGGTAAAGCCACTGATTATGCAATCTCTCAGATTGTCCCCCAACATTTGCAAGAAGTCAAGGTACATAAACAAGAATTAATTGATAAAACAATGGCAGCGGTAAAAGATAGATTAATCAAAGAAATCAATTATTGGGATTATCGGGCAACGGATTTAGAAATGCAAGAACAAGCGGGAAAAATCAACGCTAAAATTAACTCTACCAAGGCTAGAAATCGAGCAGATGAACTGCAAGCGCGACTACAAAAACGCCTGGAAGAATTACAACAAGAAAGACGTTTATCTCCCCTTCCTCCTGTGGTTATTGGCGGGGCGTTAATTGTTCCCATTGGTTTATTACAACAGTTACAAGGAATCTCAAATAGTGAAATTCAAACTTTTGCCAAAGAGAGGAAAAGAATAGAACAAATAGCCATGTTAGCAGTAATGGAAAATGAGCGTCAATTAGGTTATGAACCGCGAGATGTTAGTGCTGATAAATGCGGTTATGATATAGAATCAAAAATCCCAGAAACCGGTAAATTGCGATTTATTGAAGTTAAGGGTAGAGTTGCTGGTGCTACTACAGTGACGGTGACAAAGAATGAGATTATTACAGCATTGAATAAACCGGATAATTTTATTTTAGCATTGGTGCAGGTGGATGGGAATAATCCTACTATTTATTATGTGCAGAAACCTTTTTCTAGAGAACCGGATTTTAGGGTGAATAGTGTTAATTATAATTGGCACGAGTTAATTGAAAATTGACAATTGATAATTGATAATTGGGTTAAGTAGGGGCGAAGCATTCCGAAAATCACCTTATCATATAATTGATAATTAGTCGTCCGAATGCTTCGCCCCTACGATTCCTTAATCTCTTTAACAACCATGTCCTACAAAAAAAAATTAATTGAAGTTGCATTACCCCTAGAACCTATCAATCAAGAATCTGCTAGAGAAAAATCTATCCGACATGGCCATCCTTCTACTTTACATTTATGGTGGGCTAGAAGACCTTTAGCTGCTTGTCGGGCGGTGATTTTTGCATCTTTAATAGATGATCCTAGTAGTCATCCTGATAAGTTCCCCACGGAAGCAGCACAGGAAGCGGAAAGACAACGTTTATTTAAAATTATTGGTGAAATTATTACTATTGAAAAAAAAGGTAAAGCGGAACAAGTTGTTAAAGGTTTAGTGTCTTGGGATAGTATCAACCAACCAGAAATTATTGAACAAGCACAAAAAGAAATTGCCCGGTGTTTAGCGTGGAATAGAAATGAAGAACCACCAACCACACCGGCAGGGGTGCGGGAATATTTACAAAAGTATGCACCACCCATTTATGATCCTTTTTGTGGTGGTGGTTCTATTCCTTTGGAGGGGCAAAGATTAGGTTTACAAGCCTATGGCAGTGATTTAAATCCTGTGGCGGTTTTAATTACTAAAGCTTTAATAGAAATACCTCCTAAATTTAAAGATCAACCACCCATAAACCCTAATGCCAAACAACAAAATATCTCCCCTCTTGCTAAGGGGGGTAAGGGGGGGATCTATTATGGGGCGCAGGGTTTGGCAGCAGATGTTAAATATTATGGTCAATGGATGCGAGAACAGGCTGTTAAAAAAATAGGTCATTTATATCCTGATGTCAATTTACCACCAGAAAAGGGAGGAGAAAAAGCTACTGTTATCGCTTGGTTATGGGCGCGAAATGTCCAATGTCCTAACCCTGGATGTGGGGCAAAAATGCCCTTAGTTAGTTCTTTTAAATTATCTACAAAAAAGGGTAAGGAAGCGTGGGTAGAACCAATTATTGATAGTAGTCAAACACCGCCTTTAATTAATTTTTCTGTGAAAACTGGTAAGGGTGAAATACCGGAAGGAACGGTTAACCGTAAAGGTGCAGTTTGTATTTGTTGTCAAACTCCTGTAGCTTTTGATTATATCCGCAATGAGGGTAAAGCAGGGAGAATGGAAGCTGATTTAATGGCTATTGTTGCAGAGGGTAAAAAGGAACGGGTCTATATTTCTCCTAATGATGAACATATTAATATTGCTTTTTCTGCACAACCTGAATGGAAACCTAACACAAATTTACCAGAACAAGCACTGGGTTTTCGTGTGCAATTATATGGAATGACACAACACGCCGATTTATTCACAAATCGTCAACTTGTCGCTTTAACAACTTTTAGTGATTTAGTCAGCGAAGCACGGGAAAAAGTTAAAGTTGATGCTATCAATGCAGGAATAGTTGATGATAATTTACCGCTTTCTGAAGGTGGAAAAGGTGCAACTGCTTACGCTGATGCTGTGGCGACTTATTTGGGGTTTGGTGTTAGTCGTTTATCTGATAGAAATTCAAGTATTTGTTCTTGGGATACTGGTTATACAAAAGTAAGAAACACTTTTGCACGTCAAGCAATTCCTATGACTTGGGACTTTGTAGAAGCTAACCCATTCAGTGATTCTACAGGAAATTTTAACGGTGCTATTGAATGGATATGGAAAGTTATAGAATTAAGAAATAGTGAAAGTTTAGGATTGGTAAAACAACATAATGCAACCCAAAAAATAGAATTTAATAATCTTTTGATTTCCACAGATCCCCCATATTATGATAATATAGGATATGCTGATTTAGCAGACTTTTTTTATGTTTGGTTGCGGCGTTCCATCGGTAAAATTTACCCTGAAATATGTAGTACCTTACTTGTTCCCAAAGAACCGGAATTAGTAGCCACACCTTACAGATTTGGTGGTGATAAAAACAAAGCTAAAGAGTTTTTTGAAACTGGGTTAGGGAACGCATTTCACAGAATGAAAGAAACTGCCCATCCTGACTATCCCATTACTGTATATTATGCTTTCAAACAATCAGAATCAGAAGCAGATGAAAAAAATCAAAAAGCTGATAAATTAACAGCTTCCACAGGTTGGGAAACCATGCTAGAAGGTTTAATAAAAGCTGGTTTTTCTATTACTGGTACATGGCCAATGCGAACGGAATTAAGTAACCGCACCGTAGCCAGTGGTACAAATGCCCTTGCATCATCTATAGTATTGGTATGTCGTCCCCGTGGAGAAAGCGCCCCCACTGCTACCCGTCGTCAACTGCTAAAGGAACTGAAAAACCAACTTCCCCAAGCATTGAAAAACCTCCAACAAGGAAATATTGCACCGGTGGACTTAGCCCAAGCCAGCATAGGACCCGGAATGGCGGTATTTTCCCAATATAAACAAGTTATAGATGCAGACGGTTCACCTTTGCGAGTTCGCACAGCATTACAAATCATTAGACCTGTCCGAAAATTAAAAAGGCAGTCTGTGTATGGCTTTGAGGATGTTCTCATTTCAGCCAGACTTGACGTAATCATCAGGGCTAGAGATAGTTACTGTTAGTATAGCCCGGAAAAA
>NZ_BJCE01000172.1:0-11553 GCF_005402885.1 Sphaerospermopsis reniformis | reverse complement strand
CGGAAAAAGTGTGCATTTTTTGGGATTTCAAGAGATGGCAAAGAAATTTTCAAATCTCCTCCTGACTCCTGACTCCTGACTCCTGACTCCTATGCCCTCACGGAAAGACTTTCTCAGCAACCCCTAACTAATAACTCATGACTAATGACCAATAACTAATGACTAATAACTAATGACTAATAACTAATGACTAATGACTAAAACAATAGTTGTAAAAATCGGTACTTCTAGCCTGACCCAACCAGAAACGGGACAATTAGCCCTTTCTACCATTGCCAGCTTAACAGAAACCCTGTGTAATTTAAGACAACAGGGACATCATATAATTTTAGTCTCCTCCGGTGCTGTGGGTGTGGGTTGTGCGCGACTGGGTTTAACAGAACGTCCCAAAGCGATCGCCCTCAAACAAGCAGTAGCAGCAGTTGGCCAAGGTCGTTTAATGCGTATATATGATGATCTATTTACTACATTGCAACAACCGATAGCCCAAGTATTATTAACTAGATCAGACTTAGTGCAACGTAGCCGCTATCTTAACGTTTATAATACTTTTCAGGAATTGCTAGGACTGGGAGTAATTTCTATAGTCAATGAAAATGATACCGTAGCCATAGAAGAATTGAAATTTGGTGATAATGATACCCTTTCCGCCTTAGTGGCGAGTTTAGTAGAAGCCGATTGGTTATTTTTACTGACAGACGTTGATAGATTATATTCAGCAGATCCCCGTACAGTACCCGACGCTAAACCCATTTCTTTAATTAGTAACATGAAGGAATTAGCGGAATTACAGATTCAAACCGGGGGACATGGTTCACAGTGGGGAACTGGGGGAATGGTAACAAAAATATCTGCTGCTAGAATTGCGATCGCTGCGGGAGTAAGAACTGTCATCACTCAAGGACGTTTTCCCCACAACATTGAAAAAATCATCAACGGAGAACCCATCGGAACGCACTTTGCACCCCAACCAGAACCCACATCAGCGAGAAAACGCTGGATAGCTTATGGTTTAGTTCCATCTGGAAAATTATATTTAGACGATGGCGCAATTACAGCTATTTCTCAAGCAGGAAAATCATTATTAGCAGCAGGAATTAAAACCGTAGAAGGGGAATTTGATCACCAAGAAGCAGTGCAAATATGTGATATTCATGGTAATGAAATTGCTAGAGGTTTGGTGAATTATAACAGCGAAGAATTACAAAAAATTCGCGGTTGTCATTCACGAGATATCGAAGGAATTTTAGGTTATGCAGGTGCAGAAACCGTCATTCATCGGGATAATTTGGTTTTAACATAATATCAATAAATATTAGCCATATTAGCCCCCCTTTTTAAGGGGGGTTGGGGGGATCTAAATTTGGTATAATTAAAATTGTCACTAGGGAGAGTGAAAAAAATTATGACTCAAGCCTTAGAAAATTCCATTGGTTTAGCCGAAGAAGAACAACGTTTCTACCGTCGGGGAGTTATTTGGGAAAGATTTCAAGCAATTCAAAACAGCTTTGAAAATGTACCAGGGGTGCGTTTATTTTATTGTGAGGGAGTTTTAGAAATTGTGGGTATAGGTAAAGCACATGAATTTATAACATCTTTAATAGGTTTGTTGCTAGGACAGTATTTTTTAGACAAAGAAATTGAATTTTTTCCTAGTGGTAGTTTTAATCAAGTTATTCCTGGTATAGTTGATTATCAAGCCGACTTATCCTATTGTTTAGGCACAGATAAAGATAGACCAGATTTGTGTATAGAGGTAGTTATTACTAGCGGTAGTCCTATTAAATTACAGAAATACAAATTAATGCAAATTCCCGAAGTTTGGTTTTGGGAAGATGGCACACTTGAGGTTTATTGTTTGCGAGAAGCAGAATATGAAAAAATTAGTAATAGTGTGTTGTTACGAGAATTAGATTTATCTTTATTGAGTCGTTGTATTTTGTTATCTTCACCCTTAGAAGCAATTAGAAAATTTCGTCAGGGTATTTGAATTTATTCTCGTTATCCTCGTTCCCCGTTTCTAACTGGGAATGCAATTAAGAAGGCTCTGCCTTCTGCTAACATTAAAAGAGAATAGGAGAAAACATCATGGTTTCTATTCCCAAGACAGCAATCCGATTGTATGATACTGATTTTTTAGCATGGACACAGCAAACGGCTGAGTTAATTCGCGCTGGAAAATGGGATAGGGTAGATTGGGAAGCGGTTGTTGAGGAGATTGAAAGCTTGGGAAGGTCAGATAAACGAGAGTTGAAAAGCCGATTGGAGGTATTGTTACAGCATTTGCTAAAATGGCAATATCAGCCTAGTTTGCGAAGTGGATCTTCGCAAAATACAATTACAGAACAACGCAACCGCATTGAAGATTTATTACAAGATAGTCCTAGTCTTAATCCTTATTTAGAAGAAGTATTAGCTGAGTGCTACCGCAGAGGCAAAAAACTAGCAAGTAACGAAACAGGAATTTCTCAAAATACCTTTCCAGCAGATTTACTTTACACTGTGACTCAAATTCTGGATATGGAATTTTTACCATAAACTGTATTCCCTGTCAGAGACAGGGAACAAGAAAAGGCTGTCACTTGCCATAGCTTAAATACTATATCTTAAATATTCTCAACATTTTCTACTTGAGACTTAGCCAACCTAATTAATAATCTTAACGCCTCATTGACTGCTTCTGCTGTGGGGAATGCTTGAGCAACATCAGGAGCTAATAAAACTAAATTAGTTCCTTGTTTATAACGTTCCACATATTTGCCTCTGACACCTCCCTCTAGTTGAGTAAAGTCATATTCTGGACGCAGTTCATCATTTTCTGGTTTATTCTCCTGATTCATAAAACCGCTATTACTAAGGTTCTTAATTTTTAACCTATTCCAATTCTCCAACCTAAATTAATTAATATAATTTATTAATTATTTTCGTTTCCTTTTTATAGCTTTTAAAGGAAAGTAACCTGAATCACTATTATGAGTATATATTTCAACTAATCCCTTTTCTACTAATAAATCAATGACATTATAAGTAGACTTATAATCAAAACCATCATTTCCCAAAAACTTTGTTACAAAATTAGAAACTCCTACAAATCCATCTCTATTAGCAGCCCACTGCTCACGTTCATCAAGTTTTTGTAATAATTCTTCTTCATTAATAACTTTTTTATGCTTTAAATATTCATCATTAATTTTATATTTATCACCTTCTAAATTCCATTGAGTTTCGGATTCAATATTATTATCTATGCTAATTTCATTAATAGCAGCTTTTTCATCTATGGTTAGCTCCAAATTAAAACCTTCTATACTATCAATTGCTTTTTGTATGATTTCAATTAAAGAGTCTGCCAATTTATTAACTTGATCTAAATCCTCTTGTACGAATAGGTTATTATGTGCGACTTTATTACGTATTTTTTCCAACTCTTGCCATTTAGCCTGAAATTGATAACGCTGAAACGACTCTTTAAAGAATTTAGTATAATTGGTTTCTAATTGTTCTTTTAATTTTTTGATTGCTTCTACTGATTCTTCTAAACTCCTGACTTTTTTAATTACATCTTCACGGCTAATAAAACCAGATGATTGAGAATGTATTAATTGTCCTAAATCTTTAAAATCTATCAGATAAACTTTATTATCAATTTTGGGAGCAAATTTTTCTTCATTACTTTCTCTTTCTTTTGCTTTTTGACTCATCTTACTATCAGCAGTTTTCTCCCACCATTTAAAACCGAGTTTAGTAATAAAAAACATCATTACGTATTTTCTTAGTAAGTTTTCAAGTTTATTGATTTTGGGATATATCTTACAAGCAATTTCTGAGGAAATTTCATCAGTTAAAATATAAATTTTGCCAAATCCTTGCCTGTTGATATAATCAACAAGCTTATATCTAAAAGTTTCCAAGCTTGAATAGTTGGCTTTAACCTCTATAAGATAAGTTGATTTTATGTCATCAATTAAATTAGGGTCTATCTTAACATTTCTTATAGAAAGCTTAAGATTTGCTTTTTCATCAACAATAGTATTATTATTTTGTGAACGACTCTTCCATAAAGTTCCATTTGCCATTAATGAATGAATTAAATCTTGTTCATTCAAGATAACCATTGAATCATCAGTATTGATACATAATATTTCAAATGCAAATGATTTATCGCTCATAATATAATTTTCTTATCTCGGAGATTGACTAAGCTTTAACTATGTTGTTGTAACAAAAATTATACAGCATTAGGCGAAGAAAAGGATAAATGCTTTATAGATTGTGACGTTTTTTATTAAAATTTAACTTTTACTTGTTCTTCTTGTTCCTCTTCCTCGTTCCCAGTTTCCAACTGGGAATGCAATCAAGAAGGCTCTGCCTTCTGCTAGTATTAATATGAGTCAGAGACTCACAAAATGTATTCCCTGTCAAAGACAGGGAACAAGTGATTAAACTTCAGCTTTGGACTGATTCAAAGCTACAACATCTTGCAATCTAGAAATCACAAAAGACTTCTCTAAATAAGAGAACAAACCGCCAGCTTTTGGACCACGTTCTTTATTTAAAAACGCCAAATACAAAGCTTTAAAAGCATTCGCTGGAGGAATTTGTAATTCCTTAGTAGTTGAGAAAATCACAGTTTGCAATTCTTCAGCTTCCCAGTTAGCAGCATTCTGCAAATTCTCCGCTAACTTCTGTACATAACTCACCTGTTCTGCGGTTAAAGTATTAGCTTTTTCGGGAACTTGTTCTAAATATAGAACTAGCTTTTCTTCCTCATCTGCGTAGTCTTGCAACCACTTTTGAGCAGAAGCAATTCTTTGATCTACAATAAATTGATCATACTCAGTTAAAGGATTTGCAGTTCTTTGTACAACCTCATCCTGAATATTTAAACGCGGAACTTGCAACAGGGAAATTAACGTACTGTAATCAAAAGGTTGAAATGGTTTAACCTCATTACCCAACTGGGCATAAAATAAAGACATTAATTCTTCAGTTAATTCAGAATTATCTTGATACTTACTAATTAAAGTATCGTAATCTCTAAATAACCGAGTAATGGTTTCATAATTGGGAGCGAAATTAATTACCGTTCTCGGCTGAGTTCTTAACATTAAAAAGCGTAATAACTCAGGTGGTAATAAATCAGCAATTTCCCGCGCACTCGAACCTACACCTTTAGATGAACTCATTTTTGTACCATTGACAAGAATAAATTCATAAGGTGAATGAAAAGGCGGTTGTTTTTGTAAAACTTTGCGAGAAATCGCATTAGCTACATCCCTAGAACCACCTTTTTGCGAGTGATCCTTTCCCGCCATTTCAATAGTTACACCTAACACATCCCATTTTGCAACCCATTCCACCTTCCAAGGTAACTTCCCATTACCATTAAAAGGAGAAACCCAACCAGAATGACCACAACCTTTTGTATAGTCAGTTGCATCTGGTTTACAAGTATAAAAAACTTCTGAACCGTTATAATCTGTGGTTACAGTTGTGGCAATTTTACCGCAATTTTCACAAATAACTTGAAAAGGATACCAGTTATCAGGGCGATCGCCTTTACTTACTTCTTTATATGCTTCTCTCACAAGATGAGCATTTTTTAAGAAAGTATCAATGTGGGAATTAAGTTGACCAGAACGATATAAATCACGTAAAAAATAAGTTTCTGGTTTAATTCCTAAATACTCAAAAATTTCAAAAAATTCGCCAATGAAATATTTAGCATAATCACTTGCACCCTCACCAGGAGAAGGTACATTACACAAAGGATAACCAAGGTAGGGTTTGAATTTTTCTTTGTCTAAATATTTGGGAACGGTATCCAATGCGTCGTAGTCATCCACACCGTACATGAATTTTACGGGCTTACCTGCGTGTTTCAAGGCACGGTAAATAACATCATGGATAACCACACCCCGCAATGATCCGACGTGGACCCGTCCTGAAGGAGTTTTAGAATCATTAACTACCTGGTAGCCTTGTGTATCAGCAGCGATTTTATCAGCCCAAAACATTTGATTTTCTATCTTTTCACAATTTCTCTATTTTAACTCTATGGGTTAGGTTGTAGATGATTTTTTGGGGATGTTATGACAGGTGATAGCATGGTGTGGGGTGTAAGGCAAGAATTTTCTCTGCTGACTCCTGACTCCTGAATTATTACTGCAAACTTTCCATAAAATCAATACACCTTTGCATTTTTTGTTGCATAATCTCAGAATCAGCTTGATAGCGTCTTCCATGACTTGGTAGCACCCACTCAAAGGTATAATTGGTTAGTTTACGCATAGATTGAATTTGTTCTGTCCAGGAATACCAACAAAATTCACGAAAGGCTATTAATTGTTTTTCTTCTTGGGACCAAGTAAGATGATCTCCTGTAAACAGAAATTTATTTTTGTACAGTAAAACTGTGTGTCCTTTAGTGTGTCCGGGAACGGGAATAATTAATAAGTCTGCTGTCAGTTGAAATGGTTCTGAACCTGTTATTTGTATTTCTATATTTTTTGTTTCTGGGTCAATATCATCACTGTGTAAAATGCGTTGACATTGAAAATAATCTGCAAATTGTTGATGATCGGCAAGATCGTCTTTGTGAGATAAAAACAGATATTTTATTCCTCCCATTTCTTCTAAACGTTTAACTAATGGTGGTGCAAACCGGGGAGAATCTACTAATATATTGCCTTCTGGATGTTGAATTAAATAGGGAACACTGGCAAAAGATTTTTCGGAATGATAGCCACAATGGTATATATTCTCATCTATTAAAATCGGAAAAGTTTGTTGTACAAAGTTAATATCTTGTGGTGTTTCTACTGTACCAATGGAACTGGTGGGACAGGATAAAAGTGCTTGTAATGCGGCTATTCTTTCTGCATTATTGCTTGGTTGATGATGCACTGCTGATTGTTCACCAATACGGGAAAATACTTCGGGAGTCATCCAGCGACAGGTATCACAATCAATACAAGTAGTATCAACATAAAAATCACCGTTGATATTTTCAGGACGACGCTGATTTAAATTAGCCATTTTCAACCTCTGAATAGGATAAATAAACGCGACATCATCACCCTAACAAAGATAATTTTCTTGAAAGACTACCGCAAGCTAGATTTATCAATGGTTTATTGTTGATTGGTAATTAATTTTATTTTCAATAATTATCAATCACTCAGGTAAAAACTCACTATCTAGCACCTGTTCAGGAGTAAAAGGACATTTTCCTGGGAAAATATCAGGTGATAATCCTGTTTCTTCTATTGCCCAATCTACCGCAGGAGAGTAACTTTCTAAAAAAATACTTTCATAATAATTTTTTAAGCTGGGATGTTTTTGTATAGATTTATTCACTCGCCGACGATGTTCTTTGATACTAGCTTTCCAACTTCCTGAACGTTTTTCTGGTTGATATTTCCATTTTAAGAGATGGGCTAAAATGACAATGAGATTATTTTCTAAAGCATCTTTTAAACTGCCACCCATTTCTTCTATTTCTTCTATTAATAAATCAATATCTAAGTTATCAAAATTACGATGTTTTAAATTTTCAATTGTTCCATCTAACCACAATTGATAATCTTGTTCATACAAGGTTTTTAAACTTAATTGATGATTATTGCTCATTTTTTGTCAACTCCTGTACAGCGTTTTTAGTCATTTCTTGGATGGTTGTTAAGTCTGGTGGTTGGGTTTCACTTTCCATCCCTAACCATAAAAGATATTCAATATTTCCCGCAGGTCCAGTAATGGGAGAAAAGGTCAAACCCAGATATTTCCATTTTAATTCTAACGCTGTTTGTAAAACTTGAAAAATCGCATCTGCATGATCTTTAGAATCACGAACCACACCTTTTTTACCCACACGATTTTTACCAACTTCAAACTGTGGTTTAACTAATAAAACTGCTTCTCTTGGTGCTTGGGTTAAACGCCAAATTGCTGGTAAAACTTTGGTTAAGGAAATAAAGGAAACATCTACAACAGCTAAATCTGGAAATATTGCCCCTTCAGGATATAATTTTTCTGGTTGTAGTTCTCGTAAATTGGTACGTTCTTTTAAAATTACTCTTTCATCACTTCTGATTTTCCAGTCAACTTGTCCATAACCTACATCAATTCCATAAACTTGTGCAGCACCATTTTGTAATAAACAATCGGTAAAACCGCCGGTAGATATTCCCCCATCTAAGCAGATTCTTTGATTTGCGGAAATACCAAAAAATTTCAATGCTTTAGCGAGTTTTTCGCCTCCACGGGAAACAAAAGGAGGACGTTCTTTAATTTGAATTTCTGCGGTTTTATCTACTTCTGTTCCGGGTTTATCAATTATTGTTTGGTTTACCATGACTTCGCCGGCTTGAATTAGTCTTTGTGCTTGTTGACGGGAAGGAGATAAACCCAAATCTACTAATAGTGTATCTAGTCTTTGTTTCATTTATTTTTTGTTATTTTGTAGTTTGTAGGTTGGGTTAAGCGAAAGCGCAACCCAACGAAAGTAAGTAAATGTTGAGTTTCCTAACGTCAATCTATCCCAATATAAACGACAGCGCAACCCAACAAAAGTAAGTAAATGTTGGGTTTCCTAACGTCAACCCAACCTACCTTATTTAATTTTTGTTAGTTTTCTGGTAGTATTAAATCTAAAGCATAATTGATAATTTCTGATTTATTCACCAGTTTCTCTAATTCCTCTGCTTCATAAAGACCTTCTTTGACTTCTAGGGAAGCTTCATCAATAGCATTTAAATAAGCTTCTGCTAAAGTTTCTAATAATTCTTCTTTTGTTAAAAAATAACCTCCAGATTTACGGCGTTTATTTTCCCGTTGAATTTCTCTCACTGAGTTTCTAATGGAAACTTCCCAAGAACGAGTTGAGCAATTTTCCGCTTGTTGTTTAATGAGGTGGATGAGTAAAATTATTGCATAACTGCGAATGGTTTTGATAATATCATTGCGACTCATTTCTTCTAATTCTTCAACTATAGTTAATGCACCTTGAAAGTCACCTTGTAGGAGTAGATTTTTGAGATTTAATATTTCTTCCATAATTTCATACTTAGTAACTTTTCAGTGAGTGAAGTACACCAGTAGCGGGCAAGATGCCTGCACCACAAGAGTTTTATGATTCATCTCTGTACCTCATAACACCGGTAAGTGCTGTAAATCCGTTTCTGCACAGAAAACCCAAACTTACCATTACTGTATTTTACCCTTGATTCTATTTCCTCCCTCTTCATTCTTGGAAATTTGTAAATTAAAATTGTCTCGATGATTTCTAATATTTGTTGTTGTTTGGGTTGAGACTTCACCTCTAGACAGAAGTTAAAAAACGCACCTTGCCCAAAATAGCCAAAGTGCGATCGCCATAATCATCTGCCTTCCTCAGATTAAGTTACAGTAATTACTACACCCACACTCTCATTACCCAACCTATCCACTGCACACACCGCATAAGTTCCCGGTGGTACAGTAGCAAAAGTAGTACCAGCAGACAAAATGCGTTGAATGATCCAATTATCGCCACTTTGACGGTAAAGAGTCCAAGAACGCACAGGTTTATCATCACCTCTTTCCCAATTTAATCTACCATTTTCAAATTTAATTTCTTTGGGAGGAGAAGGAGGATTTTGACTTTGCCATGACATAGTAGGAATTATGGCCGGACGAGAATAATAAACCTGTTTAAATTGATCAGCAATACCTTGGACATTTTCTTTGATAGAATTCATACTAAAAAATATATTTCCCAAGGACAAATTTTTAGCTAAGTTCCGAGAAATGAGAATTTGTTTTTCAATTTCCGAATTTTTCCAAGCTTTCCCATCTAGTTTGGAAATATTGTTACCAGCGTAAATATGTCGCTGTTTAGTATTGACTTGAGTCCACCAGTTCAACAACACTTCATAACTTTGTTGTGTTTGATCAGTCCGCCAATAAAGTTGCGGTGCTAAATAATCTATCCAACCTTCCTGCAACCATTTTTTAGAATCAGCATAAAGGGCATTATAGGCATCTAAACCAACAATACCCGGTGGTTGTCCAGGGCGATAAATACCAAAAGGACTAATCCCAAATTTAACATGAGATTTAGTTTTTTTAATTCCTTCTGATAAACGCAACACCATTTGATTAACGTTTTCCCTTCGCCAATCTTCTAAGCTGAGTTTACCTCCATTAGCTTGATAAACTCCATAAGTTTTTTGATCAGGAAATGATTGACCAGATATAGGATAGGGATAAAAATAATCATCAAGATGAATGCCATCTATATCGTAGCGATTGACAACATCTATAATCACATTATAAGCTCGATCTTGAACAATTTTTGAGCCAGGATCCATCCATAACTGATTACCCCATTGATAAACAACTTCTGGATTAGTAATAGCTATATGGGGACCGACATTAAACCCGCTTTTAGTAGTAGTTTTGGCGCGATATGGGTTGAACCAAGCATGAAGTTCAATGTTGCGTTTATGACATTCAGCGATCGCAAATTCCAAAGGATCATAAAATGGTTCTGGTGCTTTTCCCTGAGTTCCCGTAATCCAAGCACTCCAAGGTTCTAAATTAGAAGCATATAAAGCATCCCCTTCTGGCCGCACCTGTAAAATTAGGGCGTTAAAATTTAAAGATTGTAATTGTTGAATAATTTGCAGTAATTCCGTTTTCTGCTGTTCAACACTCAACCCTGGTTTGGAAGGCCAATCACTATTCCACACAGTGGTGATCCAAGCACCCCGGAACTCCCGGTTATGACTTACCCTTACAGTCCTGGGTTGGTTTCCAGACGATGGTGGTACTACTATATATTCAGAAGCAATTTTTTCCGCCCTTCCCAGATATACCAAAGCTTGATATACCATCACAGCCACATCAGCACGAGTCGCAGCCATTCTGGCATTAAGTAATTTGATATTTGGATAACTCACTACCCAACCAACACGAGAGGCGATCGCCACCTGATTGATAGCATAGTTAGGAATTGTAGCCGCATCTTGATAGATTTGTCCTAAACTACTAACTAAATCAGCTTGGACTTGACTAGCAATTCCCAAACCATTAACCATCGCAACTAAAACATCACCCCTGGAAATACTATCATTAGGGCGAAAAGTCCGATCAGGGTAGCCAACCAAAAATCCAGTTTCGTAAACTTTTCTAATTGCACTATTAGCCCAAAGTGTAACAGGTACATCTCCAAAAGGTACATAATCCCGTTTTTTGGTTGTTGTCAGTACAGAAGCTATAATCGCCGCAAACTCAGCACGAGTAACAGGGGTATTAGGGCGAAAACTACCGTCAGGATAGCCATTTAAAATTCGCCGTTGGGCTAAAGCCTGAATAAATAACCGCGCCCAATGATTTTGAATATCGGGAAATGATGCAGTATTAGATACCATTGTTGATTTTTGGTAGAGTTACATCCATTGTTAATTTAGCAACAGAAGGCAAGGGGTAGGAGTCAGGATTCAGGAGTCAGGAGTCAGGAGTCAGGAGTCAGGAGTCAGGAGTCAGGAGTCAGGAGTCAGGAGGCAAAAGTTA
>NZ_BJCE01000171.1:0-11569 GCF_005402885.1 Sphaerospermopsis reniformis | reverse complement strand
TGAAATCCCAAAAAATGCACACTTTTTCCGGTATACCCTTCAAAACCCTTGCACTAATTTCTGTGTTTATCAGCCTCTAACCTTTGATATATCAAGGTTTTAGGTTTATTCAGCAAACCCTAATTATATAACTTATATATAACTTATCCCAAAATTTATCATTTTCCCATACAATTTTTAACAATCTTATCCACCTGCTATGACAGCATATTTATCAATTGATAATTGACAATTGATAATTGATAATTGTTTCATTTAAGGTTTAAAACCTCCCCTTACCAGCGGAAAAAAGCCAAAAATTCCACTTTTCAATCCTTTGGCTTTAAGGGAGAGTTAATTGTCAATTGTTCATTGTTAATTGTCCATTATTGAAATTCTTGTCTTCCTTTGCGCCTTTGCGTGAGATAAAAAAACTTAGTCCCATCACCCAACAATTGCTGTAATTTTCAATTTTCAATTCCCCAAAAGTTTCCGCGCTGCTGCTAAAATCAAACGTTGTTCAGCACGAGCGATCGCTTGATAAGTCCTTTCCACCGCTTCCGGTTCTACAGAAATAGAACTAATACCCCATTCCACCAATTTATCAATAATTTCTGGATATAAAGCAGGTGCTTGACCACAAATAGAACAAGGAATACCCCCATCTTTAGCCATTTTAATTAATTGAAAAATCGCACCCATCACCGCAGGATGACGTTCATCAAATATACTTGCTAATTCTCCTTTTTCTCGATCCACGCCTAAAATTAATTGTGTCAAATCATTAGTACCAATAGAAATACCCGCTACCCCAGCTTTAATATATTCAGGTAGTAAAAATAATATACTCGGAACTTCTGCCATGATCCATAATTGAAAATGGGGATTTTCAGTTAAACCAGCTTCTTCAACTTGACGACGACAAAATACAAATTCTTCCACAGTCCGCACAAAAGGCAACATCAAATGAATATTACTATAACCATTTTTTTGTAACCTTGCTAAAGCCTGTAATTCTAATTCAAAAACCGCCGAATTTTTCACATAACTCCAAGTACCATGTTCACCTAAAATTGAACTTGATGCAGAGTTTACACCATAATTAAACGAAGGAAAATCCTGTGATCGCCAATCTAAAGAACGATATAAAATAGGTTGTGGTGCAAAACCAATAGCAAATTTTTTAATCTCCTCAGATAAACTTTCTAATAATTCTCTTTGTCTACCATTTGAAAGCCAAACATGAGGATTTTGTCCCTGCAAAATATTCAAAATCATCAATTCTGAACGCAACAAACCTACCCCATCCACAGGTAAACCCCGTACTGTTTCAATCAAATTTACTTGACTAAGATTAACTAATAATTGGGTAGCAATCATCGGTAATATTTTAGTATTACTCAACCCATAATGAGGTTGATTTGAATGATGATCAAATTGTTCTTTTTTATTCTCGGTTAATGAAATTTTTTCTCCATCTTTCAAGATATTACCCTCTTTTAGACCACGATAAACTTCTCCCCTATCACCATCAAGCAAGAGACTTTCACCAGTTTGAATTAAATTAGTCGCATTTTTAGCACTGACTATAGCAGGAATACCCAACTCCCTAGCTAAAATTGCCCCATGACTGGTTAATCCTCCTTTTTCCGTAATAATACCACCAATTTGATGTAGTAAAGGCAACCAATCAGGAGTAATAGCAGGAGCGATTAAAATTACTCCCTTGGCTATTTGTGAAGGTTTGGGTTGTGAACCAAGAATGACATACGCGGTAGCAGTTATCCGCCCCCTAGCCGCCCCTATTCCTTTGAGGAGCAAGTTAGGAATTAAAAATGGTGGAACATTAACTTGAGTAATGTAAAGTTTTGGGGTAGGAATATTAATTGTAATTGTCCATTTTATTGTTAATTTTGTCCCTATTTCACTAAATAATTGATTGCCTAAAATAATGATTTGTTGCAGAAATTCTTCTGGAAGTGCATACTTCTTTTGTTGTTCCTCACTGAGCAGATAGGAGAATAAACAATTATGATCTGTGATTAATCTAGATTGTAATTCTTCAGCAGTCACAGATATAGGATCATGTACAGAATAGGCGAGAATTTTATTTCCTAATTGTTGTTCTTGAATAATTCCAGTATTTTCTTCAATGTAGTAAACATCTGGTAATACTTCACCCTTGTTAATAGCTACTCCTAATCCATAAGTTGCTTCTATTTCTGCTCCTGATGTATCAGCTTGGAATGAACCGGATGAGATCGCATTTTCTACCGGTTGCACTAATACCGCAAAATTAATGTGTTGTAAATTAATGCCGACACTCTGCCAATATAGTAAACTTCTAGCACGAAACAACTGACTCCAAGTTTGTTTTAAACCTTCAACTATAGCTTCCTCATTACAAACACAAAACACCGATTCCAGCAACCCAGAAATATTTCCCATCACCTGATTACCAGATGATATACTCAAACTCGGACGCAAAATTAAACATTTCCCTTCCCAGGTTTTAGCAGCTTGGAAAATCTCACTTACCCAATAATGTGGTACACTACCAGCAATTATTTCCTGACGCAAACGGCCAGCCACCTGTTGCAGTTGTTGCCAATTACTTACATCTAAATGTAGAGAAGAATAGGGTAAGTCCGCAACTAATGACTCTGAACTATTGAGAGTTTCTAGAAATTCTCGCCACACATCTGCGGAGACTACAAAACCAGGTACTACAGGATAGCCCCTTTGCATAATTTTACTCAAGTAAAACGCCTTATCCCCAACTTGGGCGCGGTCTTGTGGTTTAATGTTGTCTAAGCGGTAGAGTTTATCCACTCAAGTGTTAGGTGTCATTTGTGCAAGTTTTACGTATTATTTTTCAATTATCGACCTACTGTTTTTATGGTAAGATACAAACGCTACATTTTTGATTATTTCTTTAATACACTATTTCAAAGCAATAAATATAAATATCTTATATAAATAAATATTATTAAAAATTGAGTTTTTACAATTACATTACTAATTCAAGTAAGATATAATACAGTTTTTAGCTCAATAGGGGTTGCTGAATAAAACTAAAACCTTGATAAATCAAAGGTTTGAAGTAGTCAGTGAGGAACTCCTGGAACTTCTGACTCCTTGATTATTGTGTAGTTTTTCCGAAGGTCAGGTAAAATGGCTGAAATATTGATTTTTTCGTTGCGAACTTCGGTCGCTTACTGGGTAACGGTTTCAGGGATTTTTTACCGCTGTTGGTTAGTTGTTTCACCACTTTTTTTCCTGACCTTCGGAAAGTGCCTCTGGACACTTTACTGGGTAAGGGTTTAAAATGGAGGGGTCCCCACTCGCTGGGGATATTAATTGAATGGAAACAATATAGATGTTATCTGGGTTATTGTGTCTGATGTCCCCACTCGCTGGGGATATTAATTGAATGGAAACTAAACTCTCTGTACTCTGGCTCTGCGGGTGTTATTAGATAATGTTTATAGTCCCCACTCGCTGGGGATATTAATTGAATGGAAACTGAACCTCCTCTTCTATCATTTCTATTGTTATTCTGTCCCCACTCGCTGGGGATATTAATTGAATGGAAACTTCTAGCCAACTCCTTAGCCTCTGCCTCACCCTCAAGTCCCCACTCGCTGGGGATATTAATTGAATGGAAACAATAAAAACCGAACGCTATCCTCATGCCACTTCAACTTGAGGAGAAGTCCCCACTCGCTGGGGATATTAATTGAATGGAAACTCTTCAGATTTATCCTGGTGGCAGTTTAGCTTCTGCTGTCCCCACTCGCTGGGGATATTAATTGAATGGAAACGTAAATGTAATCACATTCTGGTGATTTTGAAAGTATCAGTACAAGTCCCCACTCGCTGGGGATATTAATTGAATGGAAACTCTTTAGATTGTTTGTCAACCATGTGTTTAAGTGGGTAAGTCCCCACTCGCTGGGGATATTAATTGAATGGAAACCGTCAGGGGGTACCTCTTCTGCTAACTCTAAGATGGTCCCCACTCGCTGGGGATATTAATTGAATGGAAACAATTTGTGATTTCCGGGAAATGCCGGAAGAATTAGGTCCCCACTCGCTGGGGATATTAATTGAATGGAAACCATCTCACGAGCGTTCTGGTTATACATCAGGTAGGTAGCAGTTGGGTCCCCACTCGCTGGGGATATTAATTGAATGGAAACTGGACGACCAGCTTAACTTTTCTTTTGGAGGAAAAGTTTGTCCCCACTCGCTGGGGATATTAATTGAATGGAAACCTGAATGGTAACAGCCTTAGCATACATAAAGTAGAAGGTCCCCACTCGCTGGGGATATTAATTGAATGGAAACTATCTAGGTCTAATAGCTGGTGCTGCAACTGGTGGTGGTGCAATAGGTGGGTCCCCACTCGCTGGGGATATTAATTGAATGGAAACACATCTGGTTTAGAAGAGTAAATCTCCCGCACCTCGTTGATAGGGTCCCCACTCGCTGGGGATATTAATTGAATGGAAACAGAACATACCTCTTGGTGGGGGGTTTGCTACGAACACCAGTCCCCACTCGCTGGGGATATTAATTGAATGGAAACGTAAAGCTAAAAAAGCTTGCACCTTGTTGATATTTAGACAATTTCAAAATAAAAAAATTTCTGGAACTCCTAACTCCCTCACGAAAAGACTTTTTCAGGAAACTCTATTTCTCCTGATTTGACAAAGAGAACCTGAGAAGATTTTAACCATTGAGAGTCAAAAGCACCCAAATGAGTAGTAGTAATTAAAGTCTGAAACCGATCTTGAATAGCATCAAGTAATTGATTTTGACGGGATAAATCTAATTCTGCTAAAACATCATCTAATAAAAGTAAAGGAGCTTCATTCACGACTTCTTCAATTAATTGTAATTCTGCTAATTTTAAAGCTAAAACTAAAGTACGTTGTTGACCTTGAGAACCATATTGACGAGCAGGAGTTTGATTAATAATTAATTCTAACTCATCCCTGTGGGGTCCAACAAGGGTAGTACCTCGGTGTAATTCAATAACAGAACGTTGTTGAATTTTCCCGAAAAAAGATTGTGTAATATCTTCATTATCATCTTTTTTTAGTGGCACATTAGGAGAATAATTAATTTCCAGAATTTCTGTACTGCCACTAATACTAGCGTGCCATTTGGCAGCGATAGGTGTTAATCTTTGAATAGCTCTGTTGCGTCTTCTAATTACCTTTGTGCCGGCGTTAACTAACTGTGCATCCCAGATAGCTAATTCTTTCTCCTGACTCCTGACTCCTGACTCCTGACTTCTTTTTAAGAAAGCATTGCGCTGTCGTAATACTTGGTTATATTGATGTAAAATGTGAGCATAAACTGGTTCGAGTTGCATTAAAAGAGTATCTAACCAATTACGACGAACTTCAGGACTACCCCGCACTAATTCTAAATCTAAACTAGAAAATTCTACAGCATTTAAAACACCAAGAAAATCCATTTGTCTGCGGACTATTTCACTATTTATAGCTACACTACGGCGGCCATTTCGGCGTAAAGTTAAAGTTAAATCACTTATTCCTGAGCTTCTTTCTAGGGTAGCATTAATTTGAGCGATATCTTCACCATCTTTAATTAAATCACGATCTTTTGCCATACGGTGCGATCGCAATGTAGCTAACAACTCTACCGCCTCCAATAAATTAGATTTTCCCTGAGCATTGTTACCGACTAAAATTGTTTTAGGGGCAGTAAAATCTATTTTTTGCTCTTGGTAATTCCGATAATTTCTTAGGTGTATATTTTTAAGATACATATTTAAGCATTAAGGAGTCAGGAGTCAGTAGGGGCAAACCCCCTGTGGTTGCCCTCAAGAGTCAGGAGTTAGTAGGGGCAAACCCCCTGTGGTTGCCCTCTTGTGTCAGGAGTCAGTAGGGGCAAACCCCCTGTGGTTGCCCTCAAGAGTCAGGAGTCAGGAGAAAAATAATCAAATTTTGACTATTTACTATATTCTCTTATTTAGGAATTAGTAAAAAATTTGTTCAGCAAACCATTTTAGTCATTTAAACATAGTAATAGGTAATATTGATTGATTATTACCTATTACCAATTACCAATTACCAATTACCAATCAAACATTCTTCTTGCCCATAACGCGGAAGAAAATCTTTTCTCCTTCAATCCAAACAAACATCAAGGCACTGAAACCAATACAAATTAGTAACTCATTAAAAGGCAGATAATGAGTACCAAAAAAGGCTCGCAGTGGTGGAACATAAACCAGCATTAACTGTAAAATCGTAGTGGCAAGAACAGCCCCCAATACGAATTTATTAGAAAGAGGATTCATCTCTATTGTTAGCTGATTGTTAGAACGAATAGCGATCGCATGACCCATTTGGGCGAGACATAAAGTAGTAAAGACCATTGTCTTCCAGCGTTCGGGATTTAGACCTTCTCCGGTAGCTATTTGGACGTGAGAATAAGCCCATTGCATGAGAATAATTGTAATAATCGCAAATACAATCCCAATCCGCACCATGTAAGCACCTAAACCCCTGGCAAAAATACTTTCACGGGGACTAAAAGGCGGACGTTGCATCACATCTGGTTCTGGAGGTTCGACCGCTAAAGCTAAAGCTGGTAAACCATCTGTCACCAAGTTCATCCAGAGAATTTGCAAAGGTGAGAGGGGAACACCACCCAAACCTAAAAGTGGCGCTGAAGCAATGGTGAGAACTTCACCGATATTACTGCCGAGAATGTATTTGATAAACCGCCGAATATTGGTATAAACAACTCTACCTTCTTTCGTAGCTGCCACAATGGTGGCAAAGTTATCATCTAATAGCACCATATCGCTGGCTTCTTTACTGACATCTGTACCGGTGATGCCCATAGCGATACCAATATCAGCTTGTTTGAGGGCGGGTGCATCGTTAACGCCGTCTCCAGTCATGGCCACAAATCTACCACGACGTTGCAAGGCTTGAACAATTCGCAGTTTGTGTTCTGGGGAGACTCTAGCATAAATACTGACTAAATCAACTTGTTGTTCTAGTTCAGTGTCACTCATGCGCTGTAATTCTTGACCTGTGAGAACTCTAGCATCAGCATCAGCTATACCCAAGTCAAGAGCGATCGCCCTAGCTGTTAATTGATGATCACCAGTAATCATGATTGGACGAATACCAGCTTGACGACATTCTGCCACAGCAGCCCGTACTTCGGGGCGTGGAGCATCCAACATTCCCACCAAACCCAACCACACCAAATCATTTTCAGAGGTGTCTTCTGAAGCTTCGGGGGGTATTTCTGTTAAAGGTTTATAAGCAAAACCCAACACCCGCAAACCTTGAGAAGCCATTTGGTCATTAGCAGCCAGAATTTGGGCGTGTTGTTCTTCATCAATAGGAATAGAGCGATCGCCTAAATAAATGTGTGTGCAACGAGCTAAAGTTAATTCTGGTGAACCCTTAGTAAACATTAAATACTGTTTTGAGTCCACAAAACCAGCTATTACCGGATCAACCCCAGTCATCCCCGGATCACCTGTGGCCACTGCTTCCACTTGAGAAATAACACTCATGCGTTTTCTTTCAGAAGAAAAGGGAAACTCAGACACACGGGGTAACTTACTATTCCATTGATCTTTTTCAATACCAGCTTTACCCGCCAAAGTCATCAAAGCGCCTTCGGTGGGGTCGCCTAAAATTGCCCATTCTCCGGCTTCTTTTTGCAGTACCGAGTCATTACACACAGCACAAGCAACCAACAGGGCGGATATTTCTGGATGTTCTTCTAAATCGGCTTTTTGTCCATCTAACTGAAAATCACCAACAGGAGCATAACCTTCTCCTGTCACCCTAAAAGTTTTTTGATTGGTGTAGACTGACTGCACCACCATTTTATTTTGAGTTAAAGTCCCGGTTTTATCAGAACAGATGGTAGTTACAGAACCAAGAGTTTCTACGGCTGGAAGTTTACGAATTAAAGCATGATGGCGCACCATACGCTGAGTTCCCAAAGCCAGAGTTACAGTAATAACCGCAGGTAAACCTTCAGGAACTACCGCCACCGCCATACTCAGAGAAACTTCTACCAACTCTTGTAAATTTTTCCAGCCTATTCCCTTCACTAAATCATGGATCAGACCACCACCGACAACTAGAGCAACCAGCACCAAAGAACCAGATACCAACACATTACCCAGTTGAGTCATGCGTTGTTGTAGGGGAGTAGGTTCACTCTCCACCGACTGTAACATGGTGGCAATTTTGCCCAGTTCCGTTGTCATGCCAGTATTGGTAACAAGCACCTTAGCCCGGCCTTGAACAACTTCAGTACCTTGAAAAACCAAATTAATGCGATCGCCAAGTGACGTATCTTCTGGTAATGTAAGTATGGCTTGCTTATTGACAGCTTCAGCTTCACCAGTCAATGCTGACTCTCGCACTTGCAAATTAGACTGTTCTATTAAGCGTCCATCAGCAGAAACCTGTACCCCCGCTTCCAGTAGCATCACATCCCCAGGTACAAGATCCTTCCCCGCTACATCCGTCAGTTTACCATTACGGATCACGCGCACTGAGGGCGAAGAGAGTTTTTTCAGGGCGGCTAGAGCTTTTTCAGCACGGCTTTCCTGGACATAACCGAGAATGCCATTGAGAATTACAATTGCCATAATCGCAATTGTGTCTTTAAATGGAACTTCACCAGGTTTTAATGTACCTTGTTGCAACGCCAAAAAATCTAAGAAACCAGAAATAAAAGCCACACCAATCAGCATCAATAACATAATGTTAGTGAACTGATCTAGGAGAATCTCCCAAGGGCTACGGCCACCCTGTTCTTCTAGTTCGTTGGGACCGTATTTTTGCAAACGTTGTTCAACTTCTTGGGGTGTTAAGCCGCTGTCTGCATTGCTATCAAGCAGTTCTAAAGCTTTATCAACCTCCAAACCATGCCAAACTGCGGCACTTTCAGGTAAAGAATGAGCAGACATCGTGTAGGTTACAGGAAATGGTTACAAAATTCGATCATAATTTAGTGATGGCAGGATTTCCATCAATCATGTATTAGGGATCGGGGACTGGGGACTGGGGACTGGGGACTGGGGACTGGGGACTGGTGATGCAATTTTGGATTTTGGATTTTGGATTTTGGATTGTTTTTCTCAACTCCAATCGAAAATCTAAAATCTAAAATTTCCCTGTTCCCTGTTCCCTGTTCCCTGTTCTCTTTTCCCTACCATGACTAATAACTAATGACTAATGACTAATGACTAATAATATAAGTTTGACACTCCCTAGTTTGAATGTTAGCCAGATGTTTGGGCAAAAAACTATTCGACCGTTTACTGCTGCTACCCTCTATGGTATTGCTTTCATTAAAGATAAACTCATTGCTATTGACTCTATCAAGGGACATCTACTAGAGATTGACCCCATCTCTGATAACAGTAAAATTCTTAATCCCCACCAAGTTAAGGAATTTACAGATGTTACTGGTTTAGCTGTGTGGGAAGATACGCTGTGGGTCAGCCGTGGTAATAGCGTTTATTTGTGTAAGTTGGGTTCTTGGGGTTTGGAGCATTTTGTTACTTTACCTTATGCGGCTGATGGTGTTGCGGTTTGGGAATCTACTGTCTATGTTAGCTGCCAAAGACTAGGTTATATTCTGATTTTTGACCAAGATACACGCAAAGAGATTACTAGATTTTATGCCCCAGGGGTGGGGAGAGAAAATTTGGCAGTCAGCGCAGAAACTCTCTGGGTTTGCGATCGCACTGAGCAAACAGTTTACTCTATGGATCGGGCAACTGGAGAAGTTCGTTTTAGTGTCCTGACTTCTTTTGCTTCTCCTACAGGTATTGCTATCCACAGTCAGGATCAAACAACAGGTAAGGATCTGCTCTACGTTGCTTACTCTACAGAAGAGCCTTATATTCGTGATAATCCCAATGCTGATCCCAATCATGAGCTAACTTATCGGGATATCACTTTTATTCATCCTCTCTACTATCACTACAACCCAGATAAACGCTACGCCTTATCTAATGGTTATTTAGTGGAAATGTCATACATAGAGGAAATTTCACCCTTAGAAGAAGTTTATTTACCCAATGTGGAATGGCGTATTGCTCTCCCCTCAGAAACAGAACGCCAAAAGGTGAAACAAGTTGAAGCTATTGGTTTACCCTTCACAGAAGAAATTATTGAAGGACAACGGGTAGCTGTATTTAACTTTGATACTCTCGTTCCCGGTGAACGTCATCTATTTGGCTGGAAGGCACTTTTAGAAGTTCGCGGTATTAAGTATCGCATTACACCCAAAGATGTAGAAGACCTCCCTGAACTAACACCAGAATTGCAAAGTCGCTATTTGGTGGATGATGATGATTTAGCAATGGATACAACCATTGTTCGCCGTGCTGCTCGTGATGCTGTTGGTTCGGAAACCAATATGTTACGAAAAATGTACAATATCCGCAACTATGTCTATGATGAGTTATCCTATGGTATTAAACCCCACATAGATACACCAGACATAGTTTTAGAACGAGGCGTTGGTTCTTGTGGGGAATATGTAGGCGTATTGCTGGCTTTGTGTCGTTTAAATGGTATTCCTTGTCGGACTGTCGGCAGGTATAAATGCCCTCCCTACGGTGAACAACAGGGAGTTCCCCTACAACCTGACTTTAATCATGTTTGGCTAGAGTTTTACATTCCTAATTTTGGTTGGCTACCAATGGAATCTAATCCCGATGATATAGGTGATTATGGTCCCTATCCTACACGCTTCTTTATGGGTTTATGCTGGTATCATATTGAAATTGGCAAAGGTGTTTCCTTTGAAACTCTTACCAGTAATGGTGAAAGGCTAACCAAAGAAGAAATATCCATTGGCAATTTGGCGATTAACCATATTCGGTTTACAATTCTTAAAGAATTACCACCTATTTAATTTGGGACTTCAAAATTGACAAATTGTATTTAGTAATGGGGTATCAGGTAGGAGCAGAATTAGCTCCTAACGCCCCTGGATAGGGCTGATCTGCCTAAGTTAATCAAAAGTTTAAGGTTTAGGTAAAAATTTTTTATGTAGCCTTGAATGAAAATATCAGTAATTTTTCGGGTTAAGCTGTAAAATGGTGATATGAACTGCTCATCAGGAAATATGGAAAATAAACTTTATTCAACCATTGTTTGTTAAAACTGTATCAGTCAAGTTCACAAGAAAATCGCTGAAAAGCACGGAAGCCACTTGGCTGTCTTACAGTGGAGGAAGTGCCAACGGCGAATTTATTCGCCTTGACATTTAGCCTCATATCTCAACTATACTTTTAGAATCAACCAACATTGAAGGTCGAACAATGTACGGATGCCAACAAGTTCTTATTAAGTTCGATAAATCAACAACAGCAATCTTGGAGTACGTCTGCACAGAAGCTAAAAAACTAACAAATTGTGGTGTTTACTATTCTAGGCAGATGTACTTTAAAACTGGTTGTATTCCCAGTAGAGTGGATTTGCATAAACAACTAGGAACTTATCAGAAAAGCATTCATTATCAGGCATTGTATTCTGATACTTCCCAGCAA
>NZ_BJCE01000170.1:0-11580 GCF_005402885.1 Sphaerospermopsis reniformis | reverse complement strand
CCATGCCTCACTGTCCAGTTACGCGTACCCAGACCCACGCGACCTAACCCCACTTCCAAACACCTACTCTCCAGGCCCCACTCCCCAGTCACCGAGCCCTAAGCACCAGTCACCAGTCACCAGTCCCCAGTCCTCAGTCCCCAGTCACCAGTCACCAGTCCCCTGTTCCCTCTCTTGTTGCCATTTTTGCAGCAAATCGGGACGACGGGAAGCGGTGCGTTGAATTTGTTGTTGAAAACGCCATTTGGCAATTTCCCTATGATTACCACTGAGTAGCACATTTGGGACTTTCCAACCGCGAAAATTGGCAGGACGGGTATACTGGGGAAAATCTAATAAACCTTCCTCAAAACTTTCAGCCTTGAGAGATTCTACCTTACCCACCGTCCCTGGTAGTAAGCGTACAACGCCATTTAATAACGCCATCGCCGGAATTTCGCCACCGGTGAGGATAAAATCACCCAAAGACACTTCACGAGTGACTAAATTTAGCACTCTTTCATCTACCCCTTCATAATGTCCACAAATCACCACCAATTGGTCATAATTTGTTGCTAATTCTCGCAGCAGGGGCTGATTTATTGTTTCACCTTGGGGACTCATCAAAATTACCTCTCGACGCGGTAAAATCGGCAAAGATTCCACAGATGCAAAAATCGGTTCAGGCTTCATCAGCATCCCCACACCACCGCCGTAGGGTTCATCATCTACCTTACGATGTTTATCTGTGGTAAAATCCCTGGGATTAACCAGATGTACTTCAGCAATCTGCTTGGCTAGGGCTTTGCCCAAAAGACCAGATCCCAGAACTGAACTAAAACTATCAGGAAAAAGTGTAACTATATCAAAACGCACAATAATTCGTATTTAATGACACTAAGATGAGATTGGGACATTTAACGTAAATTACCAATGAGGCACAAGGCACAAGACAGAAGGCACAAGACAGAAGGCACAAGGCACAAGGCAGAACGTAAATATTTCTCCCCATATTCCCATCTTTCTATCTTCCCCTCTTTATCCCATTAAGAGTTCCTGTGAAGTCAGGAGGAGGTAATACTAGAGATAAACCGTAGCTATAGTATCTAAAAGTACCAGAATTCTTATCTTTTTAGTGGGAGCAAAAGTTTTTCTAATTACTTAATTTATGTTTAAATATTGTCACAACTAAATTTAAATTAATAATCCCACCAAAGTTAACAACTTCCAGGATGTATCGAGCCAGCTTCAGAAAAAAGAGTGTCAAGACCTGCTTTCGCCCCCAAAACTAAAGGGTAAACCCAGCCTGAAAGCACTATTTATTCTACCACTCTGGAATCAGCAGAAAGGTGAAAAACAAGGCGCTGGTGATGAGGAACAGTAACGGACATGACAGAACTTAAACTTCATCTGCGTTTAAGGAAAAGTTGGAGAGTCAAATTTAGCAACTCTGAAACTGATCAAAAGTGTCCTCTTAAAAAAGCAAAGGGCGAAAAGAAACAGGCGACTAAACCTGATTAAATTCACAAGCCATTCGCCACAAGCCTGGGAAACCTTTAAAGGCGATGGTTCCTGAAGTTGTTGACCACAGAAACACAATGCAGCAATTAAAAGCTAAATCGCTGGAAATGAGGACACCCCAAGCAACTAAAACCGCCGTTCTAGTTATCGGAGGCGCAGAAGACAAAGTTCACGGACGCGAAATCTTGCGGACTTTTGTTGCTCGTGCTGGTGCTAGTAAGGCATATATTACAATTGTTCCATCTGCCTCCCGCGAACCAGCCATCATTGGTGGTCGGTATATTCGCATTTTTGAAGAAATGGGTGCGGAAAAGGTTGAGATTTTAGACATTCGTGAACGCGAACAATGCGAAAACTCTCAAATTCAGGCATCCTTAGAAGCCTGTACTGGGGTCTTTTTAACAGGGGGAGATCAATTGCGCCTCTGTGGAGTTCTGTCAGATACACCGGCAATGGATATTATCCGCCAGCGGGTGCGAGCAGGACAACTGACTTTAGCAGGAACGAGTGCGGGGGCAGCAGTCATGGGACATCACATGATTGCAGGTGGAGGTAGTGGGGAAACGCCCAATCGTTCCCTGGTTGATATGGCCACAGGTTTAGGATTTATTCCTGAAGTTATCGTCGATCAACACTTTCACAACCGCAATCGGATGGGAAGATTGATTAGTGCGATCGCTGCCCATCCAGATCGTCTTGGTATTGGCATTGATGAAGATACTTGTGCTGTGTTTGAACGTGATGGTTGGTTGCAAGTATTAGGTAAAGGTAGCGTCACAATTGTTGACCCTACAGAACTTACCCATACTAACGAACACCATGTCAGTGCCAACGAACCATTGACTGTACATAATTTACGTCTACATATCCTCAGTTACGGAGATCGCTTTCATCTTTACCAACGTACTGTTTTACCCGCTGTGCATCGGATCTCCAGCTGACGGGATAGAGTATCTGAGGTTACACTGGTTGACCGCGCATTTATTTGTTGTTGCCAAAAAAATAGACAAATACTATCTAAAAAGAAAAAACTGTTTATAGTGAACAGTTTAGCGGTCAATTTCAGTAAGAAACTAGAATTTTGGTTCCGAATCTCCATCTACCTATTCCCATGAGAATCCTCAAGATCCAGACCTTACGCGGCCCAAACTATTGGAGCATTCGACGCCATAAACTAATCGTCATGCGCCTTGATTTGGAAAACCTTGCCGAAACACCCTCAAATCAAATCCCAGGCTTTTATGAAGGATTAGTTGAAGCCCTACCAAGTCTGGAGGGTCACTATTGTTCACCGGGCTGTCGTGGTGGTTTTCTGATGCGTGTACGAGAAGGCACCATGATGGGTCATATCGTAGAACACGTAGCTTTAGAACTCCAGGAACTAGCTGGAATGCACGTAGGTTTCGGCCGTACCCGTGAGACTGCCACTCCTGGAGTTTACCAGGTAGTGATTGAGTACCTAAATGAAGAAGCGGGACGTTATGCGGGACGTGCAGCAGTGCGGCTTTGTCAAAGCATTGTTGATCGGGGTCGTTATCCTAAAGCCGAGTTAGAGCAGGATATTCAAGACCTTAAAGACTTTTGGCGTGATGCTTCCCTTGGTCCTTCTACAGAAGCAATAGTCAAAGAAGCAGAAAAAAGAGGTATTCCTTGGATGCCTCTAGCCGCCAGGTTTCTGATTCAACTCGGCTATGGTGTGAATCAAAAACGGATGCAGGCCACAATGACCGATAAAACAGGCATTCTCGGTGTAGAATTAGCTTGTGATAAAGAAGCCACCAAACGCATCCTCGCTACCAATGGTGTACCAGTACCCAGAGGTACGGTGATTAACTTCTTGGATGATTTGGAAGAAGCCATTGAATATGTTGGCGGTTATCCTATAGTCATCAAACCTCTAGATGGCAATCATGGACGTGGTATCACCATTGATATCAGGAATTGGGATGAAGCTGAAGCAGGCTATGACGCGGCTAGACAGGTTTCCCGTTCTATTATTGTGGAACGGTATTATGTTGGGCGTGACCATCGGGTGTTAGTGGTAGATGGTAAAGTTGTAGCTGTAGCGGAACGAGTTCCCGCCCATGTAGTTGGTGATGGTAAATCCACTATTGCTGAATTGGTTGATGAAACCAACAAAGACCCGAATCGCGGTGAAGGTCATGATAATGTCCTGACTAAAATTGAGTTAGATCGTACCAGCTACCAGCTATTAGAAAGACAAGGTTACACCGTTAATAGTGTGCCTCCCAAGGGGCAAATTTGTTATCTGCGGGCAACGGCTAACCTGAGTACAGGTGGTATTGCTGTGGATCGTACCGACGAAATTCACCCGGAAAATGTCTGGTTAGCACAACGGGTAGTGAAAATTATCGGTTTGGATATTGCAGGTTTGGATGTCGTCACTACGGATATTAGCCGTCCGCTGAGAGAGATGGATGGTGTGATCGTGGAAGTTAACGCCGCCCCTGGTTTTCGGATGCACGTTGCTCCCAGTGTGGGTACTCCCCGCAATGTTGCCGGCGCAGTCATGGATATGCTGTTCCCCAACGAAAAACCGAGCCGTCTTCCTATCCTCAGTGTCACTGGTACTAATGGTAAAACTACTACAACTCGTCTGTTAGCACACATTTATAAGCAAACAGGTAAAGTTGTCGGCTATACCACAACAGATGGTACTTATATCGGTGATTTCTTGGTGGAAGCTGGAGATAACACTGGTCCTCAAAGCGCCCATGTGATCCTGCAAGATCCAACTGTGGAGGTGGCTGTATTAGAATCGGCACGGGGTGGTATTCTCCGTTCTGGGTTAGGTTTTGATGCGGCTAATGTGGGTGTGGTGTTAAATGTAGCTGCTGACCATTTAGGTATCGGTGATATTGATACCATTGAACAGTTAGCAAACCTGAAAAGTGTAGTTGCTGAAGCGGTGTTTCCTGATGGTTATGCAGTTCTCAATGCTGATGATCATCGTGTAGCAGCGATGGCAGAAAAAACAAAAGCCAATATTGCTTACTTCACCATGAATCCTGACTCGGAACTGGTGCGAAAGCACATCCAGAAGGGAGGAGTAGCGGCAGTATATGAAAATGGTTATCTGTCAATTGTTAAAGGCGATTGGACACATCGGATAGAAAGAGCAGAAAATATACCCTTAACAATGGGCGGAAAAGCGCCGTTTATGATTGCCAATGCTTTAGCAGCAAGTTTGGCAGCTTTTGTACAGAATGTGAGTATTGAACAAATTCGTTCTGGTTTGAGGACTTTCCGCGCTTCAGTGAGTCAAACACCAGGACGGATGAATTTGTTTAATTTGGGTAAATACCATGCTTTGGTAGATTATGCCCACAACCCTGCTAGTTATGAAGCTGTGGGATCTTTTGTTCGTAACTGGACAAGTGGACAGCGCATAGGTATAGTCGGGGGACCGGGCGATCGCCGGGATGAAGATTTTGTCATTCTGGGTAAATTAGCAGCTGATATTTTTGACTACATCATTGTTAAAGAAGATGATGACACTAGAGGCAGACCACGGGGATCAGCCGCAGATTTGATTATTCAAGGCATTAATCAGGCTAAACCTAATTGCCGTTATGAATCAATTCTGGATGAAACCCAAGCCATTAATAAAGGTTTGGATATGGCTCCTGATGGTAGTCTGGTGGTGATTTTACCGGAAAGTGTGAGTCGTGCTATTCGGTTGATTAAGGTGCGGGGTGTACAGGAAGAAATTCAGCCACAAAGCGCAAATACTACGATTAATGATTCCCAAAATGGGGTAGCACCTTCTTCCGTGGTTAATACCCTACTCTAATTTCCGGTAGGGATAATTTATGAATTGTCCCTACTGTTGATTTTTTTGTGTTATTAGTTCGTTGGGTTGTCGGTTTTTTTGTCTGAATCAGGATGTCTGGTTACTGAGCGACTTGTACTGAGCCTGTCCTGAGCCTGTCCTGAGCCTGTCCTGAGCCTGTCCTGAGCGAAGTCGAAGGGCGGTGTCGAAGGGCGGTGTCGAAGGGCGATGTCGAAGGGCGCAGTCGAAGGGCGCAGTCGAAGTAAGTCGAAGTAAGTCGAAGTACAGGATTTCAGGATTTTCAGGATTTTTTGTCTGAATCAGGATGTCTGGTTACTGAGCGACTTGTACTGAGCGCAGTCGAAGTAAGTCGAAGTACAGGATTTAAGGATTTACAGGATGGGAAAGGATATAAATTATGCTATTGATCGTAATGAATAGCAATCAGCATTACAAGAAGTTGAACGGCTTTTATTTAATAAAAATAGAACCACAGAAGAAGATGCCTTATATGATTTATTAGTAATGTTGGTAGAGAAATATGAAACTGAAAATCATCCTTTAGAACCTGCAAAACCTCTACAAGTTTTACAACATTTGATGGAAGAAAGGGGAATGGATGAAGCAGATTTATTAAATATTTTAGGTCTTAAAGAAGGTGATCAGGAAGCAATACTGTTCTTCAAGGTGATTGTAATATCAATGCAGAACAAGCTGAAGTTTTAGGTAAATATTTTCATGTTCCGTCTAAGTTATTTGTTTGATTACTGATAATTGGCGTTTATTTTCCATACGTTCACGCAGATAAAGATGAATTAATTTTACATAAGAAATGCCAGTTTCTTGAGCTATTTCTTCAAAGTATTCAATTACATCCTGTTCTAAATCAATTGTGACCTGTTTTTTCAACTGTTTAGAATAGGGATTTTTAATAGATTGAGAAAAATCATAATTTTCTCTCATATTATATCAACTCTTGATATTGTTTTTGTTCTGATTTAAACAAAATTCTACTGTTTCTGAAATATCAAGAGACTTTGAGGTATTACCCGCACGAATATAGAGTTCTGATTTTTTATCTTTTGATTTTTTATCTTTACCTTGCATCACAGCTATTATATCTGATTTTCTGACATCAATTGCACATACTGTTTTACTTTGTATTGTCTCAAATCTAACTGTAACTAATGACATAAAGCCAGGACCAATGCGATCGCAAATCAGATTTACAATTGTTTGTTCAAATTGATCTAGAGAACCTTTGGAAAGTGTAGCTAAATCTTGCTCTAATCCAAAAATATTACCATCATCTTCAACTCCAATAATTAGCGTTCCACCTTCAGAATTGAGAAAAGCAGCAATAGTTTTAAGGACATTAAATTTTAAATCCTCATTTTTACGATTTTGTCTAACATCCCATTGCAAAGTGCTTTTATATTCTAATTTTGGACTTTCTGGTAATTTTATCAGTTGAGAAATTGGTTGTAAATCACCTATTTTTCTAATAGTAGTTAAAAACCGTCTTAATTTTCGTTCCTCAAGTAATTTGTTGAGGGTATCTTCATTATCTGCTGTTTCAATCACAGTTTTATTAATAACTGCAATATATTTACCCCAATAGTCTTTTTCTAAAAGTTCCAGATTTTCAGTTATCCATTGTTCATTGTGAACATTACCCCACCGATTAAAATAGGTAATAGCTTCTTGGATAGAATCGTGGAGAGCATCAAAAACATTACCCCGCATGGTTTTAGAAATATAGTCCCATGCTTGCAATTTAAAAGCATTTCGACAATCTATCACATTATCATTAGCAGTGAGGATAATCACCACTGATGAAAGATTACGTGCTTTTACCTCTTCCAAAATCACAAATCCACTGTTATCTTGCTCCATTCGCATATCAGCAATTATGACATCAAAAGGATCACATAACTTTTCTGTTGCTTCAACTACACTAGAAGCAGTCTGAATCTGACGATAACCATAATCATTTAACCACTCTATAAGTTGAGTGAGGTAGCCAGAATTATCTTCCACCAATAGCAAATGAATATTTTTAGTCTGCATAATTCTATAATTTTCAGAGATTTAAAAATGACACAAAGCAAATTATACTATATTCCTAGTATAACCTGATAGTGTGACTTATATCAAATTTAACACAATTAAGTATTTTCGCTTTTTGTATAAGGAATATAGATTTTAAATCTAGCTCCTTTCCATCCAGTTTCTTGGATGTGTCCGTTCATCTGTGTTAATGTTTTGCGGATAATGAATAATCCTAAACCACTACCATGACCTTCACTAGCGGTAGTTTTTAAAGGTTGAAATATCCAATCTTTTTTATCTGGGGGAACTCCTTGACCATTATCATTAAACTCAATTAATAGATATTTTTGCTCACCAGGAATATTAGCACCACGGATTCCCGGAGGATTGATAATATCCTCTGTAGATATAGAGATGTTTAAATCTAGTTTTTTAGCATTGTGTTTGAGGGAATTTTCTACTAATTCATTTAAAATACTTTTGATCTTTTCTTCATCACCATTAAACTCTGAATCACCATTTTTAATATCCAGAGTAATAGAAGCATTATCAATATGAGGGTTAGCTTCCCATTTTTCAAATAGTTTTTTGATTTTAAAATGATGATTTTTAATTTTGATACCTTCATTAATAGCTTTGAGATCGTTAAGAGCAATTTGAGTAAATTCTAGTTGTGTTAATAATTTCTCAAATTGCTTGTAGTGAGGATCATCAACAGCAAGTTTTCTCATAGCACGTCTAGTTTTAGACTCAATAATTGCTAACTGATTATTAACAAAATCAGAAATATCATGAGCAGTTTTGGAAATAATTGCTAGAATTTGCTCATATTCATCATTAGCAATAGTGGCAATTTGGGATTTTTCTAATGCTCGACGACGGTTAACTTCTTCCAGTACATCTTCAATATCATTAATAATACCTGTAAGTAAGGGATCTTCTGTTTGAGAAAAACGCAAAATCCGGTAAGCAATGCCTTTGAGAATACTGATTTCATTAGCAATTTTATGATAAATTGCTCGATTTAGTATTTCGGTGTCATTTACACCACTTTGGTAATCAGATTTGACCATTTTAAAATATTCTTCTTCACTTAAATTTAGTGTCAACATTTCCATTGCTTGAGAATAGCGTGGTGATTCCTCAGCAATTTGTTGTAACATCTTCACAGCAGTTTCATTATAAGGATTATGAGCGAGAATACTTCTAGCACTGGATAGTATTGACTTCTCTTTATCATCTGAGTTAGCAAGTGCTAAGTTAAAATACTTATTTCCTTGTTCGTAAGATTGAAGACAATAATAAAGTCTTCCTAAAGTAATATGAATAACATTTATATGATATTGGGGGAGACTATCAAAATCTATCGCTTGCAGTTGAGATATGGCATCTGTGTATTTACCCAAATGTTCTAGACATCTAGCGTATATAAAAGATATGTAATTATTAGATTTTATTTGTAAAAATCTCTCAAAAATATCACAAGCTTTTTCATAATTTCCCGAATCAGCTAAGGCTTTACCATAGCTATTTAATGCTATTATATCATCAGGATTAATTTTTAAAGACCTCTCAAAAATATCACAAGCTTTTTCATAATTTCCCGACTCAGCTAAGGCTTTACCATAGCTATTTAAAGTTATTATGTTATTAGTTTCAAGTTGTAAAGATTGCTCAAAAAGTACAAAAGCTTTTTCGTAACATTTTAATTTCAATAAAACTTTACTATATGTACTTAATACCTTTAAATTATTTGGTTCAATTTGTAAAGCCTTGTCAAGAATATTTAATGCTTTATCATAATTAGCAACCTGAAATAAAGCACTTCCATAATTTCTCAGAATACTAACATGATTTGGTTCAATTTGTAGAGCTTTTTCAAAAATGGTTAATGCTTCTTTTATTTTATTTAGTTTTCCTAGAGATTGTCCATGAATTTTCAAAGCCTCAATATTATCTGGTTCAATTTCTAAAACTTGTTGAATAATGGCAATAGCTTGTTTGCTGTTCCGATTTCTCAGTAAATCGTCAGCTTTGTTAATTAAAGATTGGATATCATGATTATTAATCATAGTTGATTTTTTAAATGTAAAGGAATCCAGGGAATAAATTCCCTGTCTCAAAGCCAAAGTCGGTTAAAACCGACTAGAATCTAGTTTAATTTACTGAGGGAATGTTTGACAATTATATCCTGTAAATCCTGATTCTGACATCTTTATGCAATCCATGAGCTAGGTAATAAATTCCCTGTCTTAAAGCTAAAGTCGGTTAAAACCGACTAGAATCTAGTGTAATTTACTATTTAATAATCACATCCTGAAAATCTTAAAATCCTGTACTTCGACTTACTTCGACATAGTTCGACTGCGCCCTTCGACACCGCTCAGTACAAGCTCACTAACCGCTCAGTAACCAGATATCCTGATTCAGACAAAAAAATTTTGACTTTTGACTTTTGACTTTTGACTTCCCGAAGGGTGTCCTGATTCAGACAATAACATTAACAGGGGCAAGAATGACAGAAACAACCGCCAATTATGATCAAACATGGAAAGAAGCAATCACCCAATATTTTGAATCATTTATGCAATTCTTTTACCCCAACCTCCACAAAAAAATAGATTGGAGTAAAACCCCCATCTCCCTAGATAAAGAACTGGAACAAATCACAGCATCTAGTCAAACTAAAAAACGCTATGCAGATAAATTGTTTCAAGTGTGGTTATTAAACAATGAAATCATCTGGATTTTGATCCACATAGAAGTACAAAGTCAATATGACAAAGAATTTACCCAAAGAATGTACATCTATAACTATCGTTCCTTTGATTTATTTCATAAACCAGTTATTAGTTTAGCAATTTTAGGGGATGAAGACGCAAAATGGCGACCGAATAGTTATGAATATGGCATAGATGATAGTTTCGTAAAAATGCAATTTAGTATTGTGAAACTATTAGACTATCAATGGGAAGAATTAACCACCAGTAACAATTTGTTTGCTATAATAGTCATGGCACATCTGAAAACCAAAGCCACGACTAAAGACTTCACGCAACGAGAACAATGGAAATGGAACATAGTCAGACCATTATATCAAAAGGGTTTAACTAGATTTGATATTATCAATTTAGTTAAATTCATTGATAAAATGATGACCTTACCACCACCATTACAAACTACATTCAACCAGAAATTAGAACAACATGAAAAGGAGTTAAATATGCCTTTCCTAAGCACTATTGAAGAAATGGCAGAAGAACGAGGTGAAGCCAAAGGTGAAATCAAAGGTGCTAGAAAAAACTGCCAAAACAATATTATCAAAATTCTGTCCAATAGATTTAATAATGTTCCCGAATTGATGAGCGATTCTCTCAAGAAAATTGAGGATATGACTATTCTGGAAAATCTCCTGTTAGCAAGTATTAGTGTTAATTCTTTGGAGGAATTTCAAAAGTTAATTGATGCAGAATTGCAGCAAAATCAATGATATAATATCCCTGATTACTTCTATTATGAGGAAATCAGGGATTTATCAAATTCCTCATCCTGTAAATCCTAAAATCCTGTACTTCGACTTACTTCGACATAGTTCGACTGCGCCCTTCGACACCGCCCTTCGACACCGCTCAGGACAGGCTCAGTACAAGCTCACTAACCGTAGTTCGACTCCGCTCACTAACCGCTCAGTAACCAGAAATCCTGATTCAGACAATTATGATTGTTCTGAATTATCATCTTCATCAGTCTTCTTAATTCCCTCTTGGAAATTTCTCAAACTCTTTCCCAATACTCCCCCCAACTCAGGAATTTTCTTGGGTCCAAAAATCAAAATTGCAACTATGGCAATAATTACTACTTCCGGCCATCCTAATCCAAACATAGAATTTTCCTCTTGAGTCACTTTAGGTTAACTATACAATTTATTCTATTCACGGTGAATAACGGGTGGGTGCAACTCATGGAGATAAATGAAAATCTCTAAAACTGCTTTCCCTATTTCTTTAATTTCATTTTCTGCAAACTTTCTCCCAGTTTGTAAGTATTGCTCTAGGGTTAGTAGCTAGTTACTGTTTTCTTAACCAATACTAACAAATACTCACAGTTACTGAAAATTTCCTGTCATCTTTTGCTTTGTGACAGAATTACAGTAAAATCACTGTATGCTACTAGGATTCAAAACCCAACTCAAAGTTAACAAGCAACAACGACTACTACTAGCGCAACACGCAGGA
>NZ_BJCE01000169.1:0-11682 GCF_005402885.1 Sphaerospermopsis reniformis | reverse complement strand
GGGGATGGTTGGAGGACATGATGAGAGCAGTGAGAGAATGAACCAGAGTGTGGGAGCAGAGGTGTGATAGACTTAGAATTGACGTGTGAAGTTGGGTGGTCAGTTCATCTGAGATTTTTTTCTCAGTATCGATGTCGTCGGTGTTAAAGTTCTGGACTACTGTTAGTGGTTCTGTTATTTGTGAGTGGTGATTAGTGTCTGGTGACGTGTGACTGAGGACTGGGGACTGGGGACTGGTGACTGGTGACTGGGGACTGGTGACTGGTGACTGGGTAATTAATATTCATTCTTCCCAATTACCAATTACCAATTACCAATTACCAATTACCAATTACCAATTACCAATTACCCATTACCCGTTACCAATTTTAAATGTTTAAATTAGTAGTAACTTATCTTTGATAATTCATCTAGGGGAAAATGGCAATAGAATTTACTAAGTATCATGGTTTAGGTAATGATTTCATTTTGATTGATAATCGTTCCTCGTTAACACCGGTCATTACACCAGAAAAAGCTGTCAAATTATGCGATCGCCATTTTGGTATCGGTGCTGATGGTGTTATTTTCGCACTTCCTGGGCAAAATGGCACTGATTACACCATGAGAATTTTTAACTCTGATGGTTCAGAACCGGAAATGTGCGGTAATGGTATTCGCTGTTTAGCGGTTTTCCTGACTGAGTTGGAAGGTGTATCCCGCACCAAAGACTTCTACACCATTCATACTTTAGCTGGTACAATTACACCTCAACTTACAGATGATGGACAAGTTAAAGTAGACATGGGTCAACCCCGATTATTAGCACAGGAAATTCCTACCACCCTTGCACCTACGGACAGTAAAGTAATTAATGTACCTTTAGAAGTTGCGGATCATACTTGGAATGTTACCTGTGTGAGTATGGGAAACCCTCACTGTATCACCTTTGTAAATGATGTAGCAGCTATTCCCTTAGAAAGCATTGGTCCCAAATTTGAACATCATTCCGTTTTCCCCCAAAGAACAAATACAGAATTTATTGAAATTGTCAACCGTAATTATTTAAAAATGCGGGTATGGGAAAGAGGCGCGGGAATTACCTTAGCTTGTGGTACTGGTGCTTGTGCGTCTTTGGTTGCAGGAGTATTAAATGATAAATGCGATCGCACAGCCATAATAGAACTACCAGGAGGAGAGTTAGAAATTGAATGGTCCGAAGTAGACAATAAAATATATATGACAGGACCAGCAGAAAGAGTATTTGCAGGTAAATTCTAATTAGTAGCGACTGTCTTGAATGTCAAGCGATCGGTTGGGTTGACGCAAGGAAACCCAACATTTTATTCAGATCCCCGACTTCTATTTTCATCGTTTCTAGAAATCAGGACTTACGCAAAAGGGAACGAAAGTAGGGGTAATTCATGAATTACCCCTACGCAAGAATAAGGCTTTCAGTCACATCTTGCGTAAGTCCTAGAAATGATTAATACATCTAAAAAGTTAGGGATATTACAAATATTTATGTACTCAGGAGACTGAGAAAATGAGTAATTTACAAACTCAAATACCTACAGATACATGGGTTTATACTTCTTGGAATGAGTATGAACAAATAACCACCAACTTACTTAATAAACCGGGAAAAAGTTACTATTATAAAGGATACATGAGGCTAGAAATGCCACCAGTTAGTTTTGATCATGGAAAAGATCATGTAATAATTATTTTTGCTGTCACTTTATTTGCCACTATTAAAGGAATTTTAGCTACAGGTTTAGATACCACAACTTTTCGTAAACAAGGTATTCAAGACTGTCAACCTGATGTAGCTTATTATCTCCAAGAACGCGCCCAAACTATCCCCACAGGTACAGGAATTGTTAATTTAGATCACTATCCAGCACCAGATTTAGTCATTGAAATTGCTAAAACATCTTTATTAGATGACTTAGGAACAAAGCGCAGTCTTTACGAAGAATTAGGTGTTAGTGAATATTGGGTAATAGATGTACAAAACGCCCAAGTGATAGCCTATAGTATGATTAACCAAGGTAGTCAACGCATTCAAGAATCACAGGTTTTACCTGGGTTAAAAATTGCAGTTTTAGAAACAGCTTTACGTCGTAGTCGTGAAAGCAGTCAATCTGAAGTTTGTGCTTGGTTACTTAGCCAATTTCAACTATAAGAATTGTAATTGAATCGGAATTAATAAAACTCAGATACTCGACTTATTAAACTAATTCATCGTTTATAACCAAAATGAAAAAAGAATTAGGGGATCTTGTATTGAAATATTTTGATGGGAATGAATGATTAAAGACTGTCCCTTTTGTAGTAAAATTTAGATTCGGAGACTCTATAATTGCATTCCCAGTCAGAGACTGGGAACGAGAAAAAACTGTTCCCTGTTCCTTGTTCCCTGTTTCCACGAAAAGACTTTTTCAGCAAACCCTACTTATTACTTCTGACTAAAAACACGATAGTACAACCATGTACTAAATTCTTTGATGGGGAATAGTAAATAAGTTAGTGGGTTGACTGTGACAATAATATTTCTAAAATCCCGTTTTGCTAAAAACAAAATTCCCTTAGCAACTTGATTTGCTGACATCACACCGAATGGATTAAGTTGACTTTTGAAGGGTCCTAAAATCAATTTTCTAATTACACAAACTCCATCCAAACGTTTGAGGGTAATGATATCACCTAACGCCCTTTTGCTGATTTCATATAAAGGACTTAAAGCTGGTGAAACTTCTGCTTCTGATGTATTAACCCAAATTTCTTTAGTCGCTTTAGCATCAGATCCGGTGACAGTTACAGAAAATATATCTATTAACCGCAAAGCGGAAAAAGTGTTAACTTGATAAGAATTGTGAATTGCTGTGGATGTGCGATCGCCATAAACATTCACTCCATGATTGATAATTAAAATATCAACTTTTTGCAAGTTGGCTTTTAATTCTTCTTCATTTCCCAATTCCCAAAACATCACTTTTAAACCAGTTTGTTCCTCTATTTTATCTGGGTTAGTTGTTAAAGCAATAACTTTGGCTTTATGCTTGATTAATTCTGCGGTTAATGCTTTTCCTAAAGCACCAGAAGCACCAGTTAAAGCAACGGTTTTACCTTTTAAAGAAAGTCCTGTTCCTAATATTTTATCCACCAGAGAAAATACACCACTATAATAAGCATTTACATCATCAAAATGATGTCGCCAATGATATGTTCTATTCACAAACCACACAGAAGGAGTTGCTGCTAACGGTCCTGGTAAATGATTGTAATCTGTGTCTATTGTACCTTGGAAATATCGCAAAGATGCACCATATAAAAAAGTTCCACCATAAGCAACACCCAACCATAAACCCCATTGTCTGAAAACTAAAGCAACTGTGATTAATAAAACTAGCAGTATAATTGACTCAACTATGTCGTGATACAACTGGGAATCTAAGTAAGCTTGTTGAGAAACTAATGTTAAATCTCGACGGTAAGCTGCATGATGTTTATTATGCCATTTTGCCAGCCAAGTAACTTGATGACACAAAGCATGATAACTATCTCTAATTATTTCCGCAAGTAAGAGGGAGAAAACACCCCAAAGAGCGAACTTGACGCAGTTATTTACTAAAACCCAATCAATTGTTAAACTTTGAGCCAAAATCATCATATTTTTGCTAACACTATTTTCTCTTAATTATTCTTCATATTCGATAATTAGTGTAGTAGCAATGGGTAACATTTTTCTCTGTTCCTGAAATTTTGGTAGTTTTAAGTATAACAAGTGACAGGTGACAGTGCTAAAAGCTTTTCAGGTTTACACTCTGTGCATTTGTGTTCATTGTGTGTATTTTAGCTTTGAAGGCTGATAGCTGACGGCTTAATGCTTACATCAAACTTAATAACTTTGCCAAACTTTCCAAAATATATAAATAGATAAAATAGCCAACAAACTTCTAAAAGCTAAACTCACTACTTTATCTGGTAATTTTGGTAAAAACCGGGTACTAAATTGTACTCCTAATAAACCACCAAATCCTAAAATTGCGCCAGTTAACCACAAAACATTACCTGAATAAGCATGGCCAGCAGTTGCAGAAATAGCGGTAATGACTATGACTCCTAAACTCGTTTGAATAGCTTTTTTAATATTTTCATTGAGTAAGACAATTTGCAGAGGAACCATAATTATCCCCCCACCAACTCCAAATAAACCTGCTAATAAACCGCCAGTACCACCTGTGATAATTCTATGCCAAAACTCTTGAATTTTATGAACATTAGTTTCGTTATTTTCGTTATTTTCTTCTACAACTTCCTGAGCTTGGTTTCCTTCTTCTTCTATTTTTTTTCTAGCAACTATTTTTTTTCTCAGATCAACTAAATAAATATTGGAAATTAATAATAATCCAAAGGTAAATAATAACAAATATTCAGGAAATAAATTAGCTAAGAAAACACCGATTTGAGCAGTTATTAAGGCTGGTAAAGCCATACTTAAAACATTGTTGATATCCAGATAACCCATGCGCCAATTCTGAATACTTCCAGCAGATGCGGTAATGACAATTGATAAACTACTGGTAGCTACTGCTTGGATAGATTCGTTTCCTAAGCTAATTAATAAAGGTACTAAAACTGTACCTCCACCAATTCCCAAAAAACCTGCTAAAATCCCAGCTACAATTCCTGCAAATGCTAAAATTAATAATTCAATCGGTGTCATTTTAGATATTAGATATTAGATATTAGATATTAGTCATTATTTAGTAGTTATTAGTTATTTTTACCCAATCACCAGTCACCAGTCACCAGTCACCAATCACCAATCACCTTTTCTCAAAATTATACAGCTAAACCCGGATTTCTCACAAGAGAAAAAAATAATTGATAAAAAGCCAGAGCAAGTGGCATTGTAAGCATTCAGCAGTCAGCAATAAAGAATAAAACCATCAATTGTCCATTGATAAATTGCTCTCATTAACACTGGTGTAATTTGACAAAACGGGAGCATACTTATTACAGCAGTTTTCATGTATTTGTACCACATCCTTCTTGTTATCTTCCTTTCTTCCTTTGCGCCTTTGCGTCTTTGCGTGAGATTAAAAAATGTGGTTCATTTACCTGAAAATCGCTGTAATTCAGTCTTTGTCTAGAAAATAGCTGATTACTGATTACTTACGTGGAATTTAATAGCTTTCCACCAATACCCTGGGATAGATTTTGTTTAAAAATTTCTGAATATCATCAATAAAAGGTTTGAAAACCTAATGATCCAAGAAATATTTTTGATGAAATTGCCGATTTTATGACTAAATATTGTCGTGATCAAGCTAGAGATGAACTTTGGTTAATGATGGGAGCAGGAGCAACAGCAGGAGTTGCGGGAGGAATTTCTCCTCTTGGTGCGATCGCCTTTCAAACCAGTTTAGCTGGTGTACAGGGTGTTGTAGTTACTAGAATTGCTCAAATTTATGATGTGAATTTGATACCTGCTAGTGGTGCTGGAGCAATGGCCGCAGCAATTATAGGCATGGGTGGGGGACAATTTCTGTTTAATATGGGCAGTATTATAGCAGGGTTGATTCCTGGTATTGGATCAGTGGTTCAACCCGCAATGGGAGCGGCCGCAGTTAAAGCATTAGGTGAAGTTGCTATTACCTATTTTGAAAATAAGTATCCTCAAAAAATCTACAACTCAAAAACAAAAACATTGTAATATCATGTCCTGTTGAATACTTATCATATCTGTTGGGGCTGGTAATTGGTAATGGGTAATTGGTAATTGGGAAAAGGCAATTATTAACCAAAAACCAACAACTTATATCGTCAGTAATTACCCGGACTTGATATAAATTGTTTCACCCTAAACTTTCACCCATTTCAAAACATTGGGGTCTTTATTATAGCTGTAGGTAGAACCATCTTGAGTTGTAATAGTTTGACCTTTACTAGCTTTAGTTCTCACAGTCCCCAGTGAATAATCTATTAATTTCTGCATTTCTTGATGAGAAAGTCCGGTAATAAGACTTGCTTGGTTTACTTGGTTTGCTATTTCTGGTGTTGCTATTTTTGGTTGATTTGGAGATTTATTATTGGCAAAATTATCTATTGTAATTTCATCTTTTTCATCAGGAATGATGGCAGATGATTGTAATTTCTGACGTTGATAATCATGCACAGTTAAAAGTTGCCAACTAGAATCTTGAGAAAGTTCTAAAACCCATTGATGATAATCAAATAAGCTTTCCCGATGTCCGACACTGATAAATGTTGTTTTTGTTGCTTGCAATTGTTGATATAAAGTACCTTCATTATTTAAGTCTAAAGCACTGGTAGCTTCATCTAAGATAGTGAAAGCAGGTTGAGTAACTAACAATCTGGCAAATGCTAAACGTTGTTGTTCTCCTAAAGATAATATATTTTCCCAGGGAACTTCAGTATCAAAACCATCTACTCGACTTAATAAACTATCCAGATTAACTTGTTTTAAAACTTCTTTGAGTGCGCGATCGCTGACTATTCGTTCTGTATACGGATAAAGCAACTGTTCTCGCAAAGTTCCTAAAATAATGTAAGGACGTTGAGGTAAAAACAACACTTCTTCTAAAGGAGGCCTCACTAAACGACCTGTTCCTGCATTCCACAAACCAGCGATCGCCCTCAATAAAGAACTTTTACCTCTACCACTTGGACCAACAATTAATAAACCTTCTCCCGGTTGTACAGAAAGTGATAAATCTTCCACAATTACTCTCTCATAATTGGGAGTTTGTAAAGTTACATTCTCAAAGGTGATATGATTATCTTCTACTGTTTTGATGGTACTCGCATTTTCTGGTTGTTTAGCGACTTGTTCCAAAGCAGAAGAAAACTCAGACAACCGTTCCACATAAACAGAAAACCTACCTGAACTGCCAAATTCATTGATTAATTCTGCTAGAGCATTAGCAAAAAGATATGCCGATAAAGAAGCTTGGCTAATTTCTCCAAAATCTAGCCGATTTGTAATATATAAAGGTCCGAGTATTAGAAATGGAAATACCTCGATTACAGCTTGATATCCTCTATTAAAAAAGTCTTGATTTCTTTCCCAGCCAATCCTCCGTTTAGAAATCTTGATTAACTGCTGAAATCTTTTTCCAATGATATTTGACTCTTGTTTTTCTCCCCGGAAAAAAGCTATTGATTCAGCATGAACTCTAACATGAGTTAAACAATAGTTATAATCAGCCTTAGATTGAAGTTCCTCTTGATTAATTTTATTTATTTGTTGAGTCAAGTAGACAGCAACTATATTACCCAAAAGAGTATAAATTACTAAAATAATTGCAACTTGCTTTGAAATTGACCAAATAATTATAATATAAGCTATGATTTCCAGTATTTTTTCTAGTAAGGTAGTTGAAAAAGTCAAAGCATTACTTATAACAGGTTCAATTTCTTGAGAGAGGCGTTGATCAGGATTATCAATATCAGATTTAAAATTGATTTTATAGTATGCTCTTTCATGTAAATATTTTGCCAGAATGTGATCATTTAGCCATTGATACCACTCTAGTACCATTTGCTTTCTTACAAACTTAGAAAACCCTACCAATGCTGTTACAAATGCTAGGGTTATAGCATAAGTCAATACAACATTAAAAAACTGAGAAACATCTTTTCCTGTAATAGTAATATCAACTATGTAGCGATAAAGAAAATTACTAACTACATTTAAACTAACAAGTCCAATTATAAGTATTATTAAGAGAATAAGCATTCCCCATGAACGAATCACGTCTGAAAATGCTCTTCCCCCTGATGTACTTGGATACCAGTAAGGTTCGGTAATAGATTGGAAATTTTTCCAAAATTGAGTAAAAGCTGAATAATTATTGCTTAAAGGTTGATCGCGGGAAATTTGAGCTTGCATATTTTAACAATATTGTAATTTTGAGTTGACGTATAAGCAGCAATTTAATATTTCTTGGTTAAAGGTGAAAGGGGAAAGGGGAAAGGGTAAGAAAAAACCTTCACCCTGATCCCCTGTGTACCTTCATCCATTAATTTGAGGTTATCAGACTCATGACATTGTACGGTTAGTTAGTCTTATGACCAAATGCCATTTGCTCTGTTACTAACTGGTCATTGATAAAACCGCTACTTATGAAGTAGGAAATATAAGTCCTCAATAAATTTTGGTCTAATATAGGATACATAATATCAGTATTCCCTAGACCATTGATAGTATTTTGATAGTCAATCTCTGGTTCGCGACTATTCTCTAGCGCCATTTTGGGAATAATATGAGACAAAACTCTTAAATTACCAGGATCAGACATTTGACTCTCCAGTGAAATCTCTGAATGCCATTGCTCTACAGGAATCATCTGTACAGGGTATCCTAAAGAGCGAATCAAGTGAAATAAATCCTTGATTGTAGTAGATTCAGGATTAACTAGGTGAAATGCCTTTCCTAAAGATTCCTTTTGTCCTGACAGATTAACAATTATCTTACTCACATAGTCCACAGGAGTCAAATTATCCTCCATCTGCACATCAGGAAATATTCTTGTTTCTAAACAACCCTTGACTAACCTGCAAAATAAATCATCTGTATTACTAATACCTGTTTTGGTACTTCCTGTAATCCTTGATGCTCGATAAATAGCTACAGGTAGACCTAAATCACGAGCTTGCATCACTAATTTCTCTGCTACCCACTTACTTTGAACATAGCCATTTTCTAACACTTGATATTGATCAAGAAGATCCGATTCTAAAATTAATCCTGCTTCATTAGGAGTAGCTGCTGATAAAACAGATGTAGTTGAAATGTAATGTAAAGGTTTAACTTTGATTTCACTGGCTAACCGAATGATTTCTTGCGTTCCCAACACATTAGCAGGTTTTAAAACAGAGTAGGGATAAATAACATTAATCCAAGCACCACAATGATAGATAACATCTATCTGACTTGCTAACTGTTGAAATTCTGATGTGGAAAGACCTAAATATTTTTTCCCTAAATTTCCAACCACAGGAATAATACGTTTTCTGTCAACTTCTGACCAGAGTTTGTACAATTGAAGTTGATTTTCTAGCTTTTGTCGTGCCTCTTCAATATCTGTAGCACGAATCAAACAATAAATAATCGGTTCCTCAGTTTGTTGCAGGAGTTCATAAAGTAAATGACTACCCAGAAAACCCGTCACTCCCGTTAAAAAGATTCCTTGAGGTTTGTTGTTGTAATCTGTAGAGACGTTATATATAACGTCTTTACGGATTTGAATACTGGCATCTAAAACTGCTTCTGCTTTTAAATCTAGCTTAGAGGTAGTAATGGTATTCGTCTGGCTGGTGAGTAAACTATCAAAACCGGCTGCTAGTTCTGCGACTGTCGGGTTTTCAAACAAATAACGTAGGGGTAAATCTATTTGCAAGGTTTCTGTTAATAAAGACATCACTTGCATAGCGCGTAAAGAATTACCCCCCATGTCAAAAAAGTTGTTGTGAATGCCTAATTGTGTTGTTCCTAAAACACTGCTCCAAATATCTGCGATCAGTTTTTGTGTGGGAGTATTGGGTAACACAAAGTTGCTCAGGTTAATCTCTTGGGAGGGTGCAGGTAGGGCGCGACGGTCTATTTTACCATTAGTCGTGACTGGTAAACCCTCCATCATCACAAAAGCTGTGGGAATCATATAATTTGGCAGCTTTTGTTTCAAGAAGCTTTGTAATTCATTTTGGGTTAAGGATGGATTATCAGAGACAACATAAGCAACCAACTGTTTATGACCTGGTTGGTCTTCTCTTGCCATCACAACCTGACAAATCACATCAGGATGCTGAACTAATAGACTTTCAATTTCTCCGAGTGCAACACGGAAACCTCGGATTTTCACTACATCATCAATGCGTCCAATAAATTCTATATTGCCATCGGGTAAATAGCGTGCTAAATCCCCTGTTTTATAAAGGTAATGGGATGGTTGGTGAGCAAAGTCGAACCATTTACCATCTTTAAACGGATTGAGAATAAATTTCTCGTGTGTCAATTCTGGACGGTTGAGATAACCCCGCGCTAAACGCTCACCACCAATGTACAATTCACCCTTAACTCCTATGGGAACTGGTTGTAAATTGGAATCCAGGATGTAAATTTCTGTATTATCTACAGGACGACCGATGAGGACTGTATTAGTTTTTTCTGGTTGGTAATTTCGCACATCATAGACTATCGCTGTCACCGAGGCTTCTGTGGGACCGTAGGCATTTAAACAAGTGATTCTATCCCCTACCAACTGCTGCCACATTGCCACTGTTTCCGGTAAAACAGTATCTCCACCTACAGTCAATAACCGTAAACTTTGGGGTACGGTGGAGTATGATTGAGATACTGCTACCATCCATTCATGCCAATAAGCGGAAGTCAGGGTTAAAACAGTTATTTGTTGTTGTTCTATAAACTGGGCAAAATTGGCAAAGGAAGAAAACATTTCTGTTGGTCTTAATACTACTGTTCCGCCTTTAAACCATGTGGGGAATATTTCTTCTAGTGCGACATCAAAGCCAAAAGCCGCAAATTGTAAAACACGGTCGCTACTCGTCAAACCAAATGCTTCACTAATGGCACTGCTATGATTTACCAAAGCTCCATGAGTTAACATCACACCTTTGGGATTGCCAGTAGAACCAGAAGTATACAATACACAAGCCAAGTTTTCCGCTACTACTTCACTGACCGGATTTTCTGGACTGTGAGAATTGAATACTTCCCATTCTTGATCTAAGACAATAACTTTCACCCCTTCCACTGGCAAGGAATTGAGTAAACTTTCTTGTGTGATCAGTACAGAAATTTGTGAATCTTGGGATATGTAAGTTAATCGTTGTTGGGGATAATCAACATCTAGGGGAACATAACCGCCTCCAGCTTTGAGGATGGCTAAAAGTGCCACAGTCATGGATAAGGAACGCTCTAAATAAATTCCCACCAAAACTTCTGCACCCACACCCAGAGATTGTAAATAATGGGCTAATTGATTAGCTTGGGTGTTTAACTGTTGATAAGTTAATTGTTGATCATCAAACACCACCGCTACAGCATCCGGTGTTAGTTCTACCTGCTGTGCAAATAATTGATGGAGACATTTACCTACAGGATAATCAGCTTGAGTATCATTCCACTCCATCAGTAACTTTTGTCGCTCAACTGCTGTTAATATGGGCAACTGGTCAATACGCTCTTGGGGATTATTTACTACTGCTTCTAGCAAAGTAATAAAATGACTTGTTATAGATTCAATGGTACTATGGTCAAATAAATCAGTATTGTATTCCCATAATCCTATCATTCCTTTAGTTGTATTCTGCATAAATAAGGTCATATCAAATGCAGAAGCTACACCTTTAAATGGTACTGAACTAACGGTTAATCCATTTAACTCCAACTCAGACTCAGGAGCATTTTGCAGGTTAAACATGACTTGGAATAGTGGACTATGGGATAAATCCCGTTCTGGTTGCAATGCTTCCACTAGCATTTCAAAGGGCAAATGTTGATGGGCATAAGCACCCAAAGCCATTTCCCGCACACGAGTTAACAACTCACTAAAACTGGGATTACCCTCTAGGTTAGTCCTCATCACCAAAGTATTGACAAAAAAGCCGATTAACCCTTCTATCTCAGCCCGATCTCGGTTAGCAATG
>NZ_BJCE01000168.1:0-11834 GCF_005402885.1 Sphaerospermopsis reniformis | reverse complement strand
TTCTGTCATGGAGATTGTTGTGGTGATCCTTGCTACGAAGCGGTCTTTTCTGACCAAGGTTGGGACGGTCTACCACTTCCTCTAACATACCTCTAAGATACAAGGTTGGGTTGAACAAAGTGAAACCCAACAAACGCTTGTAAAAGTTGGGTTTCGTTCCTCAACCCAACCTACATGATTTATATGTTATTAGTTGACCGAAAAGTATTGAATTTACAGTAGACATCTCCAGAAAAGAAATTATGGAACCTATTTATGGGGGCAGGTCGAAGCTTATGGGATATTTAGATGTCTGATTTTTCCGTTAAATTATCGCCCATAAGCTTCGCCCCTACAACTTATGACACCTACAACTTATGACAAATTAATACATTCTATTTTGGAGATGTCTAGTTACTAGCCGATACAATTAAGATCCTCTATCACCCTAAAGATTGGAGCGGTATTGACGTTGTAGCCTAGAAATCCCAAGACTGCACCAGCTAAAGCAGCTGCGATTAGGGCTGCTTCTGGTTGGTGCATAAATGCTTTTTAAGCTAGAACTGGTACAGGAATTTCTAGGTGAGGATACAGGGGAAAGCGATCGCACAATGCTGCGACTCGACGACGGCAATCTTCTGCTACTGTTTTAGAATCTGGGGAAAGTAGGCGATCGCTAATAATATTCCCAATTTCTGTAAATTCTGCCACTCCTAAACCTCTTGTGGTCATGGCTGGTGAACCTAATCTCAATCCACTGGTAACAAATGGTGATTCTGGATCAAAAGGCACTGTATTTTTGTTAGCGGTGATATTTACTTCACTCACTAACCTATCTGCTTTTTTACCTGTCATACCCACAGAACGTAAATCTACTAGCATTAAATGATTATCTGTACCATCTGATACTAATTTTAAACCTCTATTTTGCAGTTGGGTAGCTAAAGCACGAGCATTTTCAATCACGTGACCAGAATAAGTTGTAAACTCAGGTTTCAATGCTTCCCCAAAGGCTACAGCTTTACCTGCTATTACGTGTTCTAATGGTCCACCTTGAGTACCAGGAAATACTGATTTATCAAACTTTTTACCGAGTTCTTCATCACGGGTTAAAATCAATCCGCCTCTAGGTCCACGTAAGGTTTTATGGGTGGTTGTTGTCACTACATCACAATAGGGAATGGGGTTAGGATGATGTCCTGTAGCTACTAAGCCAGCAATGTGAGCAATATCTGCAAGCAGGTAGGCGCCAACTTCATCTGCAATACTGCGGAATTTTGCAAAGTCAATGATCCGGGGATAGGCTGAATAACCGCAAATTAACAGCTTTGGACGTTCTTTAATTGCTAAATCCCGAATTTGATCATAATCAAGCTGTTCTGTCTCTTTGCTAACTCCATAGTGACGCACTTGGAACCATTTGCCGGAAACATTCACTGGTGAACCGTGGGTTAGGTGTCCACCGTGTGATAGGTCCATGCCCATAATTTTATCCCCTGGTTCTAGCAAAGTAAGGAATACAGCAAAGTTGGCTTGTGCGCCAGAATGGGGTTGGACGTTAGCATGAGCAGCACCAAATAATTGTTTAGCTCTATCAATGGCTATTTGTTCAATTTTGTCAACAAATTCACAACCACCATAGTAGCGTTTACCTGGTAAACCTTCGGCGTATTTGTTGGTTAAGACAGAACCTTGCGCCGCTAGTACAGCAGCGGAAGTAAAGTTTTCACTAGCTATCAATTCTAGGTGATCACGTTGCCGTTGTAGTTCTTGGCTGATTAAGTCGTTAACAGCAGGATCTGATGATTTAAGAATGTCTGAGTTGGTTTTGTTCACGGGAATTATCCTTTGATCAAGTTGATAAACTGGTAAAACTGAAGGTTTTGTAGGCAGTACAGCACGGTAATAACAGCGTTATAACTGTTATTTTAATTGCCTTTGAATTTTGACTTCATTATTTAAGCTAAAGGAATTGATACTCCCCACGGCTAAAAGCCGGGGGATTCTTGAATAGTCCACAAACGAACCTTCAACGGTGCTATCAAAGACACCCTACTGATTCCACTGAGGTCTAGACCTAGTTTTATCGCTACTTTAACTAAAATATTAGCTGCTCCGTTAGCATCAGCATTTAATAAAATATTTTTTGCTGTTCTGAACAATCCACGATTCACACGTTTTCCTGATGATTGCCACCCTTCCGGTTTTGCACGAAATGTAGGTAGCACATCACCATCTAAAAATGAAGCTTTTGAAGTATATGATTCCTCTGTTTCTACAAATTGAATTTTATATTGGTTACATAATTGCTGAATACGGTTTTTTAATTTAGCTGATGGAATTTGAACAAACTTTTGATTATTAAGTTTTCCCATATCAGTGTGATCTTTTTGTTTTTTATTCCACCCGAATACAATTGTGCCAATGTTGTTAGTTAAGCAATGATTAATTACCAATCTTGCAGCTTTATTAACGGCATCCCTGGCTTGACGATTGCGTTTTTCAGTGATGTGGGCTAATTTCTCATTCCAGAATCCTGGAGTTTTATTTTCTTTAATGGTAGCAATCCGTTTGTTGTACCATTGATTCATTGATTTTAAATGCTTTCCATCAATAATAAAACTTGTTCCAATATTAGAAATGCAAGTTAACCAATTATTTATGCCGTGGTCTATCCCTAATGCTCTAGACTTATCTAGAGCAACCGCAACATCAGGCTGCTTGTACACATATTCGATGTAAAAACACTTGTTTCTCGGTAAAATCCTCAATTCTTTAATGCTTTTAAACTCGATATTTGACGGCATTGGCAAGTAAAAAGCATCTAATCCAAACCACGTTTTTACTTTAGTGCCAAGAGGAAACCTTAAAAGCCCTTCTTTGAGTTTTACATCTGCTTTTGGATAAGTAACTAAAGCTAGTCCACCTTTCCGATACCCAGGGAGCTTCGGGCGTTGCTCAACTGTTCCTTCTTTAATTCCTTTAAGTAATCCGATGAATGAATTAAAAGATTCTGCAACTGTAGTTAAACATTGTTGAGCAACGTGTGAATACATTGCTTGAAAATGGACGTTGCTTTTAAATAATTTATGCAAATCGTATTTTCCAGGTATCCTGCCAGTTTTAAAATACAATTGTCTTGCGTAATAAGTTCCGCAATTAGCAAGTTTAGCTGATTCTCCACACAAAAATTCCAGAATAGCAGCTAAATTTTCATCAGGATTGATTAAGTGTTGTTGGCATCCATAATTAGACATTTTTCTGATTTTCGATATTGTCCTGCATAATAACATGAAGTTTTAATACAGATTGGATGAATTATTCTATACAATTTTGAATGTGGCTAAAGCCAATCAATCGCTTTAATGCGACTAAAGTCGCTATCGACTTATCCCCATGTCTAAAAGCCTGGGGCTTGCGTCTCGTTTCAGGGTCAATATTTTCATCTATCAACCAAGGGTTTGTAAATTTCATCTGTGGGATTCTGCCTATAATTAACTAGAAAAATATTCGTATTAATTTTGACTAAGAAAAATTAATATCCAAAATATATAATATACAATAAAACTATATGCAGTTAGCAAACATTCACTATTTTATTTATTTGCTATTTTGTGAGTTCCTGCCTTGATGCCAAAAGGAGCGATGGAGGTATTGCGATGTTAGTTATTGTAACGGATGATCAAATCTTTGCCCCTGAGCAAGTTTGCCAATCTTGTTGGCTTGCTAACAACAGCGGTAAACCCCGTTGGTATGAGGGTAAGCTGCGTTGTGGTCAAGCTATTCGCCAATTTACAGAACAGCAAGCAGAACAGTTTGAGTGTATAATGGGTTTCCGACTCGCCAATATAAAATAATCTAATAAAATAATCTAATTTATCAGCAAAATCAAGCAGCTGCGTTATCATAACGCTCAAATAGCTATTCAAATTTAGCCATAGGAGAATTTACCATGAATTGGCGCGGCTCTACTACTGTTCCTGATCGAATTTTTGCTTGTTTGCCTTATTTACTGCCTCTGATTGAAGTATTTGCATTTGGTCAGTTTTTACTGCGAGATTTTCCATTGTTGGGAATAGTCTTTTTACCTATGCTGCCATTGTTAAGAATTTACTATGGTGTCCGTTATGCTGGAATAATTATTTTCTTTGCTTTGTGGCTATTAGTTGTCAGAAATGACAAAATCGCCCATTTTATTCGTTTCAACACTATGCAAGCCATCATTTTGGATATTGTGGTATTTTTGTGTGGCATCTTGACTGATCTTGTGAAATTTGTCCCTGGTAGTGGTTTTGCTATGCAAACACTGTATACAACCATTTTTATGGGGATAGTTGGGGCTGTAGTTTATTCTGTATTCCAGTCTTTAAATGGCCGTTATGCAGAAATACCAGCCATTTCTGATGCTGTTCATATGCAGGTGCGTTAGGTTAAATACCAATTTTAGATTTTAGATTTTGGATTTTGGATTAACAGTTTTGAGGATCAGCTGTTCCCAAAATCTCAAACAATAATTATCGTCGGATAACTATGTTTTCCAGGCGGCCAATACCTTCGATTTCCACACGGACGCGATCGCCTATATTTAATGGTCCTACGCCAAAGGGTGTACCTGTTAGCACCACATCCCCTGGTAATAGTGTCATTACTTGACTGATATAGGACACTAAATAATCTGGGGAAAATACCATTTGATCAATACAGGCAGATTGGACGGGATGAGGTTGATCATTCAAAAAGGTTTGTAATCTCGCTCCTGGGTTCAATTCTCGCACAATCCAAGGACCTAAAGGGCAAAATGTATCAAAACCTTTGGCTCTTGTCCACTGGGCATCTTTTTTTTGTAAATCTCTGGCTGTAACATCATTGGCAATGGTGTAACCCCAAATTTTGCTTTGGGCTGCCTCTGGTGTACAGTCAGAGGTGCGATCGCCTATCACTAACGCTAACTCGCCTTCATAGTCTACCCGTTGTGACTGTGCAGGATATTTGATTTCCATTTCTGAGGCGATTACAGTTGTGGGCGGTTTGAAGAAAATCAGCGGTTCAGCAGGTACAGAACTGCCCATTTCTGCCGCATGATCAGCATAATTCTTTCCTACAGCCACAATTTTCGAGGGTGAACAGGGAGCTAGGAGTCTGTATTTGTCCGGTTCTAAAATTAAATCAGTGGGTTGCCCTTCTAACCAAGGTGGAGCGTCCAAAACTTCCACGTTTAGGGATAATTGCAGCAAACCATAGTAAATTTTTCCTTCTTGACTCTTAACTCGCACATAGCGTTGCGCCATAACTTTGATTAATATCCTTAGAGATGCAAATTTCGGCGGATGAGGCTGATGATTTTCATCGAAAACTGGTAAGATTATAATTCCTTGTTGCTTCCGATGTTGATTTTGACCAGTAACTCATCTGTTTTACTTGTATAAATCTATGTCAGCAGCCTTTTTTGTCCATAAGGTGACTAAAAATATATGACCACAGTTTACGAGACAATGTACATTCTCCGCCCTGATTTGGGAGATGAGCAGGTAGAACAAGCGGTTACTAAATATCAGAACTTGTTAACTGAACAGGGTGCTGAGAATCTGGAAATCCAAAATCGGGGTAAGCGTCGTCTGGCTTATGAAATCAACAGACACCGTGACGGCATCTACATCCAATTTAACTACACAGCCCCAGCAGGTGCGATCGCTCCTTTTGAACGTGCTATGAGATTGAGCGAAGAAGTAATTCGCTACTTAACAATCAAGCAGGAAATAAAAGAAGACAAGTCAGCTAAAGAAACTGTAGCTGCTTAAAAAGTGCTGAGTGAGGAATTCTTCGGGGATTCCTCCCATTTAGAAAAATTTACGTATTCTAACAGTTGTCAATTGCTCCTAATTGCGATATGTTTTGAATCAAATCATGAAGTAAGTGTTTTTTTTCATACATATAGAGTATAGGAAAGGACACTATAATAAATATAGGACTTACGCAAGATGTGACTGAAAACCTTATTCTTGCGTAGGGGTAATTCATGAATTACCCCTACTTTCGTTCCCTTTTGCGTAAGTCCTGAAATATTTAAAAATATTTAAAAATATTTAAAAAATATTTGAAAAATATTTTATTGCTGTCCCTAGCACTTACCAAAGTTAATATTGTCGCAGTTATTCCTAAGAGATAAATCGCTGTGAGCCAATCTAACACACCCGAAATCCAAGCACTTTCTACTGAAGTATCGCAGTTGCGTCAAGAGTTGCAACTAAGAGACCAATTAGTGCAACAGCTATCTCAAGAACTGTTCCGGCTGGTTAAGGGTAATACTAGCTTTATTCCGCAAAAAGCTGAACCTGAGTATGATTTGAGTCAGTTAGATGCTTTAAAAGAACAACTCCAAGCGGTGGAAGAGCAAGTAACCTTCTACCAAGAGCAAATTGCCTCTCGTGACTCGGAAATTTACCAATTACGACAGTCAGTTCAAGAATTGACTGATCGCAGTCGGATGTTAGAGCAAGTAGTACAAGAATTACCACAAATTTACCGTCGTAAGTTTGAGGAAAGAATGACTCCAGTCAGAGAGAAAGTGGCAATGTTACAAAGAGAAAATCGGCAATTACAAGCTGAACTACAAAGTGTAAGTTATCGGTTAGCACTCAAAACTCGCCACTCAAGTCATAGTGGTATTGATTTACCAAATTTTTCTAGTCCTATATCTGGACAAGAAAATATATCTACTCCGCAAAATGTTTAGACGGATATGGTAATGTAGAAATTTATATTCAGATTAATTGTCTGATTAATTATCTTTTTAAAGCAAGTAGTTTATTGCTAAAATTAATTGCTCTTCGGACTAGGCTGAAGAGATAATTTTTAATTAGGGTTGCTGAAAAAGTTATTTAAGGAGTTTCTTTGATTTGGAAATTTTCCCAACACTAACAAAGTGGCAGCTTTTTTAGGCTCACAGTACCTACGGGTTGCTGAATAAACTCAAAACCTGGATGAATAAAGAGTTTGAAGGTGATAACAAATAAAATAGGTGCAAGGTTTTGGAAGCCATGAGTAGGAAAACCTTGTACTTTGTTGGTTTTTACCTCGTTTGAAAATACAAAAACCCACATTCTGCAGATAAAATCCAATTCTGAATAATTATCACGAAAGATTCAGGGTTGTACAAACTTTACTCCAAAAATATTCTCAATAAATGAGATAAATTCCTAATAAACATTTTATAGTTCCTTTGAACTAAAATCCTGAAAACCCTTACCAAACAATGTTTTTGGAGATAATTATTTTTTTATTCTCCGCTTATGCGGAATGTGAGCAAAAAACTCCTTGATATCCTTGAACTCCTGACTCCTTGAAATCCTTAATTTTCTAGGTTTTACGTTTATTCAACATCCCCTATTTATCTTTTTTCTGACTCCTGACTCCTGACTTTTGCTGTATCTTCAATTTTTCTCAGGTTTTATCAATTTGTATCGCCTAGCGGCCAAACCTCTAGTCAACCTAGTCATATTTTGCAGGTGCAATAGAGATTCAGCTTGCTAGAGCGAGAATTTAAAGGGTGATTATATCCAGTAATGTTCTGTCAATATGACAAGCGAAAAAATATTCTTAAATTGGCTATTTTCCCTCAGAAAAGCCGAGAATTTAGCCTACTGTCACCAGACTTTGCTTATTGAGATGAGAAAATATATCTTCGCAATTGTTAACTATCTCAAACACTGAATCTAGGTGAGTAAGTTCCAATACTAATCTTACAGGAGCTTGCACGTTGCAAAGAACTAAGCGACAACCGCTTTCGCGTACAACTTTCAGTGCTTGAACTAGGGGAACTAAACCAGAGCTATCCATGAATTCAACTTCTGCGAGATCGATAACCCAGAGTTGATCAGGTTGAGGTTTTACTCCAGCCATCTTTTCACTCAAGGCCGTACCAACCTGTAAGTCTATGCTTCCTTGGGGTTTGAACAAAATCACTTGGCGTTCTTGTGTAAGAGTCATGAATTTAACTGGGTAGTTGAACAGGGCAGTTGAAATGTTCAGAAAATGGAAATTATATCAATCAAGATTGAGTGTCAACAGTGTAAATACTGTTTTTTCTTAGTCAGACAGGACTTAATGCAATTATAGTCGATATCTATGGAACTGCTACAGGAATCATGACAAACGAGAGTATAAAATTTGATAGATATTTCCAATATAGTCATAAATGACTGCGGATTTCGGTAGCCAATTTAACTGTTATTATTTTCTTATAATTTGTGTGTATTTTTATAACTTTTTAATAATTACATTTCAAAAATGTACATAATATCATGTCTATTTCTATAGTTATCATATATTTACGTCCAGGAAATAGGGAAGAAAACAATTTTTATTACAAGAAATTAACCTGAAATTATAAGTAGAAGGAATTGAAAAAAACCGAATGGTGAAAAGCAATGATCAGGTTTTTGTCATTATGAACGTCAATAATCAATTACCAATTATTTGACAGCCTAACTCCAGACAAGCCAAAATATAGTAAAAGTAAAAATTTGTAAAGTCGGCGGTGCTGGATGTCTTTTGAGCTATTTTCACTAGAAAACATCCAAGAATTTGCTCAATCTTACGGTTATTGGGCTATTTTTTTGGGAATTTTGCTAGAGAATTTGGGCATTCCTCTTCCTGGTGAAACCGTGACTTTAGTGGGCGGTTTCCTAGCTGGTAGTGATGAGCTTAATTACTGGCTGGTTCTGGGTGATGCTGTTACAGGTGCTGTAATAGGCGGTACTTTCGGCTATTGGATTGGTAGGGTTGGTGGTTGGCCGTTCCTGTTACAAGTGGGAAACATATTCCGTATATCTGAAACCCGACTGCTGAGTATTAAAGATCAATTTAGTGAAAATGCTGCTAAAGCTGTATTTTTTGGTCGTTTTTTCGCATTATTGAGAATTTTTGCGGCTCCACTTGCGGGTATTGCCGAAATGTCTTTTGGTAAATTCCTGGTATATAACTTAGCAGGAGCTTCTGCCTGGGCTGGTGTCATGGTGACTTTAGCTTTCTTTGCCGGCAGAATTGTTTCCCTAGAACAATTAGTAGCTTGGGTAAGTCAATTTGCAATTTTGGCGTTACTTATTCTAGTTGCTGTAATTGTTGTTCCTATTTGGTGGGAATCACGCCAAGTTAAGCATTTGGGGGAATAGGTGATTGGTGATTGGTGATTGGTGATTGGTGATTGGTGATTGGGAAAATACAAATAATTTTCCCCCTGCTCCCTGCTCCCTGCTCCCCTGCTTCTTCCCCAGTCCCCAGTCCCCAGTCCCCAGTCACTTAAGACTGCGCCCAAATGCGGGTAGGTAGTCCCCAGACGTAAATAAAGCCTTCTGCGGCTTTGTGATCAAATTGATCTTCTGCTCCGTAGGTGGCTAAATCGGGAGTATAAAGGGTGTTATCACTCCAACGTCCTACTATGGTGGCGTTACCTTTAAACAGTTTTAACCGCACAACACCCGAAACTCTTTCTTGTGTTTGTTGAATAAAAGCATCAAGGGCGGCTTTAAGTGGACTGTACCAAAGTCCGTTGTATACTAATTTGGTATAGGTTTCTTCAATACCCCGTTTGTATTGAGTAACATCTGCTGTTAAAGTCAGGCTTTCTAAATCACGATGGGCATTAATTAACACCACCATTGCTGGTGATTCGTAGATTTCCCGTGATTTAATGCCTACTAGGCGGTTTTCAATCATGTCAATGCGCCCAATACCGTGATTGCCAACGATAGTATTGAGTTCTTGAATTAGCTGAACTGGTGTTTTTGATGTACCGTTGATGGTGGTGGGAATGCCTTTTTCAAAGCCAATTTCCAGATATTCCGGTTCATTGGGAGTATCAGCTATGGCTTTAGTCATTTCATAAATTTCTTCTGGGGGTTCGTTAGCTGGATCTTCCAAAGTACCAGCTTCGATACTGCGACCAAGTAAATTTTTGTCAATACTGAAGGGAGAGGATTTTTTTACGGGTGCAGGAATACCAAACTGCTCACCATAAGCAATAGTTTCTTCCCGACTCATTCCCCATTCTCTGGCAGGTGCAAGAATTTTTAAGTTGGGGTTTAGTGCTGTACAGGAAACATCAAAACGTACTTGATCATTACCTTTACCAGTACAACCGTGAGCGATCGCATCCGCACCATATTTTTCGGCTGTTTCTACTAATACCTTAGCAATCAAAGGTCTAGCTAATGCAGTTCCTAGAGGATAACGATTTTCATAGAGTGCATTGGCTTGAATTGCGGGAAATGCGTAATCTTGGACAAAGCTATCTTTGACATCCGCTACTAGAGATTCACTTGCACCAGATTTTAAAGCTTTTTCTCGTACTGGTTCTAATTCATCTCCCTGACCTAAATCTGCTGCTAGGGTGATTACCTCTTCAACTCCCCATTCTTCTTTAAGGTAGGGGATGCAAACAGAAGTATCTACTCCACCAGAATATGCTAAGACAACCTTTTTGGCGCGACCCATTAGTTTCTCCACTTAGGAAAACAAACAATGAGTCATTATTATATCTAAACTTAACCATGTATAGTTTTTTTATGCAACAACCATTGTCATGGAAAGCTGTTAATTAACCTCACTACCTAGTCAGGATATGAGGAGTTGAGCTTGTCCTAAGTTGACAATTTACTAGATAAACCTGTACAAATGTATAGAAAAACACAAGTATTTGACGTATACATGGAATAAGTTGACTAAAAAATTAGGCAAAATGTGTCAGAATTAAATAATAAAGTATAGTGTTGACATCAGCAAATGCTTTTATCCATCAAAACAAAACTCAAGTTAAATAAAACCCAAGAAATATTAATGGCTAAACACGCTGGTATAGCAAGGTTTACTTATAATTGGGGTTTAGCAACTTGGCAGGATTTGTATAATGATGGATTAAAACCAAATAAATACATACTCAAAAAATTCTTTAATAATCATGTCAAACCTGAATTGACATGGATGAAAGAAAAAGGTATTTGTCAGAAAATCACTCAATATGCTTTTGATAGTTTAGGTGAAGCTTTTCAGAGATTCTTTCAAGGACAGTCTAAATATCCTAACTTCAAAAAGAAAGGGAAAAATGATAGTTTTACAATTGATGCAGGTGGTAAACCAATTCCTGTAGGTGGTATATCAATAAAACTACCAACAATTGGATGGGTAAAAACTTATGAAGGATTACCTCATACCACCTGTAAAAGTATTACTATTTCTAGAACTGCTGATAGTTGGTATATAGCCTTTTCTTATGAACAAGAATGTCAGCCAACTATTAAAGACCATGCTATTGTTGGTGTTGATTTGGGAGTGAAGGAACTAGCTACACTCAGCACTGGTGTTACCTTTTCTAGTCCTAAACACTATCAACAGAATTTAGTTAAACTACAAAGATTATCCAAGGTCTATTGTAGAAAAGCTTCATGTTCAAACAATAAGCATAAAGCTAAAATTCAACTAGCTAGACATCATGCAAGAATAGCAAACCTGAGAAAAGATACTCTTCATAAGCTTACTACTTACTTATGCAAAAACCACGCCAAGATAGTAGTAGAAGATTTAAATGTTTCAGGGATGTTGTCAAATCATAAATTAGCTCAAGCAATAGCTGATTGTGGGTTTCATGAGTTTAAGCGTCAGCTAGAATATAAAGCTAAAAAATTTGGCTGTGATAGCCTGCGTGGCGAAGCCATAATTATAATTGCTGATAGATTTTATCCATCAAGTAAAACCTGTTCTCACTGTGGGCATAAAAAAGAAAATCTTTCTTTATCCGAAAGAATTTATTGCTGTGAGAACTGCGGTTTTGAGATAGATAGGGATCTAAACGCTGCAATTAA